>DAORAG010000155.1:0-7033 GCA_035344095.1 Cyclobacteriaceae bacterium
ACGAATTGATGTATGAGATACCAAATCCATTGGGTGAGGTGAGACTTGATGCGTTCACTTTTTACTATGCAATGGAATATCTTAAGAAGAACAAACCTAAAGTGCTTTATATATCATTTGATGAAACAGATGACTTTGCGCATGGAGGCAAATACGATCTCTATCTTGAAGCAGCACATTACACTGATAGAATGATTGCCAAGCTTTGGAATTGGCTTCAAAGCAATCCACAATACGAAGGCAAGACTACTATTATACTAACAACAGATCACGGTCGTGGTCATCACGATGTTGAGGCCTGGAGACATCATGGTATCAAAGTTCCAGACGCTGATCAAATTTGGATAGGCGTTTTAGGGCCCGACACACCTGCACTGGGCGAGGTGAAAACGGATTCACAACTTTATCAGAACCAAATCGCGCAAACAATCGCTCAGCTTCTGAATATGAAATTTGACGGAGGTGGTAAATCTGGCAAGGCGATTCCAACCGTGTTTTCAGGAAAGCCATAGTGTTGAGAATTTCTTTAATTCTTTCCTTGCTTATAACAGCAGTGGGTTGCTCACACTCAGATGAAGAGGTGGAGGCAACCTACTTGCCTTATTCGTCATTATATGATGAAGCAAGTGCAGACAAATTGAAATTGAGGCAGTTGCTCGACAGTATTTCCGAACCTTTCCTGGAATCTGATAGGGCATTTGACTCGTCCTGGGTTTTTATGGAGGGAAGTCGAGACGAGGAATTGAACCAGGGTTATAAAGTCGTTGAAGGGGTGGAAATTGATCTCCCTCATAGAATCAATCTTCCTAATCAAGCACTTTGGTACCAAAAATTAGTTGAAGTTGAGGAGCCGGGCGTTCTTGAGATAAATGCTGATGATGGGGCGCAATTGTTTGTTGGCGGCAAACGAACACTTCGAATTCATGGCAATTTTTTTCCACTCGATTCTCCAGGGACACATTCTGTCACGATCCGGGTATTAAACAATGCAATGTTTGGTGGTTTAAATCGAGTCGTATATTATACTCGTGGTAGGTTTGCGCAGTTCGTAAGTGACAAGGCGGAATTTGATGAGCAAAAATTTGCTCTGCAAAAAGCTGTGCTCAAAAGGAATCTCGATATCAACGCAAGCTTGCCCACAAATGAATTGCTTCAAAATCTAAAACAAGAATTAAGCGCGTTCCCTTACATCATCGGACCTTACGTAATTAAAAGGGCGGACACGGTGAGTATAATGGCCATCACCGATTCGAATAGGCCTGTAGAACTGTGGGCTGGCGATTCGCTCAAGTTGGATTTGAAAGATTCCAAATCGGGAGGTTTTGTGCGGTTTGACATACAACTGGAAGAGGCGTCAGAAGACCTCAACTATCGTTTGGTTTCTGGTCAGACAGTTTCGGCCATCAATCAAATTTCGACAAAAGAACCAGTACCCTATTCGTTCAATGTCTGGGCAGATAGCCAATCGGGATGGGAAAAATTCAATCGAACTCTGAGCGTAATTGACCAAGGATCGGATGCTTTTGGTGTAGGATTGGGCGATCTCGTTTCAGAAGGTTGTGACTCATTGCATTGGGTTCAATTTCTTTCGCAACTCTCCTTAGTAGGCGGCCGAATGCCATTTTTCCTAATCCCCGGCAATCATGATTATGACGGATACTATGACGACCTCAAGGCAGCGAACCACAAGACTTTTACGCAAACCAGTCCTTTTCAGAGTTGGACTTTCGGCAACTCAGCCTTTATCGCTATCGACCCGAATACGAGTTTCCCAATTGGTGTTAAAGACGGAACAAATCAATATCAGTGGTTTCAGCGAGAGATTGAGAGCGAGAAATGGACAAAAGCGAGTTGGCGTTTTATTTTCCTTCATCAGCCTCCTTTTTCCCAAGGTTGGGAAGGTTATCATGGTGATCAATCAATAAGGGATTTGTTGGAGCCTATTTTAGAGAGCGCAAAGGTCGATTTTGTTGTGTGTGGTCACACGCACAACTATGAGCGATGGACACGCAACTATGGCAAACAAAAAGTAACTTTCTTAGTTGTTGGTGGAGCGGGAGGGTCACTTGAAGATGGTGAGATGTCAATAGAGCCGCAAATGGATACTGTTATTCGCCAGCATCATTTTGGAAGGTTCACAGTCAGCCGAAATGTCATAAAATTTGAGGCTGTCAACCATGAAGGCAAAACAATCGATAGTTATCGCCAATCCAAGTAGAATTACATCGTCACTTTTTCATGTGCTGTGGCGACCACAACTTTGCTTGTTTCCAGTGAGTTAGTCCTCTCGCTGCTGTTTTCCCATCGTGACAAAAAGATGATGATCATGATGACAATCAGAATCACGACAAAGAACCCAAATACCTTCACCACCTTCTTAAGCCGCTGGGTTTGTTCATAACGCTGCAAAACAGTATTATAGTTTCGAAACCTATCGATACCTCTTGCAGTAGTGCGTTGCCTTCTTAGACGGATCTCGTTTCTACCCATCGTATTTTACCTTAAGCTTAAAATTCTTTCTTAATTTATCCAGCGCCCTGTAGGTCCTCATCTTCGCTCCACTCTCGGTGATATCCAGAATGTACGCGATTTCTTTGAAGTCACGGTCTTCATAAAATCTGAGTTCCAACACCTGAAGCATATCCAATGGTAGATCTTTCATAAACTCGATCAACCTTTGAATCAATTCTTCGTCCCAGCTATCATCGCTCTGAGCCACCAATTCCTTTATTCTGACTTCCTCAATACTGAAAACTTTCTTGCCCTTATTTTTTCTAAAGTGTTTGTTGACTTCGTTGCTGGCAATCTTGTATAGCCATGCAGAAAAGGGTACACCTCGCAGTTCATAACGCTTCAAATTATTTAGCGCATTTACGAAGGTTTGCGCACAAAGGTCGCCTGCTAGTTCTTCGTTATCGGTTTGTCGAAGCAGGTAGAAGTAAATTCTGTCGAAGTACTTTTCATACAAAACACCAAATGCTTTGGGGTCTTTCTTGGCCTCACTGATGACGGCCTCTTCCTGTCGTATTTCATCTTCCGACATAAGGAGATATTCTCCCCTAATAACGCAATTCGATCTCGAAAGTCACAGTACTACTGCGCTTTGAATCCTGCTAATTGCCAATGTTTCGATGTAGAATGACAATGTCCTTGAGCTTTTCGGTCTTGAGCTGATGGTTTTCGTCATATGCTCCCCATTGACTTGTGGCTACATAATAAAAATCCGAACCATCGAAACATCCCATAGTGGGTTCATGAAATGCAGGATGATCACGGTCAATGATTGCGGCTTGAACGATTTGGTTGAGCTCGTTATTTAAAAAATATCTTGTGGAGCGAAATGGAGAAACGCCATTTTGAATCGCGATTAAACTATTGTTATAAAAAAGTAACCCATCTATTCCTTTCAGAGATTGAGGCGATGTTGATTCTAGCTTTATTAATGCCATGGAGTGGCAATCAAGACGATAAGGTCCCTTAATGTAGTCAGAGATAAAAAGATACTTGTCATCCGGTGAAAATGTAATCCCCTGAAGATTCCAAAACTCATCTGATGTGTAGTAGGGCTCCAGCACGCCCTTCCCCTCGTTCACTACATATATGGTGTTGGTTACGCCATCACTCACATACACATTTCCTTTACTATCCAATGTAAGGTCTCCAAAAACTGAATTTGTTGGAGTAGCCAGGCTGTATTTATTCAAAAGAGTTCTGTTCACAATGTCGAATTGGTAGATAGCCGATTGAAGTGTGGAGTCGTAATTCTCCATCTCTGGCATCGGGCTGGCGCAAGCCCAAAGAATTCTTTTGCTGACATCAATTCTCAACCCGAAGACGGCAGCAATCCCATGCTCACCAGTTCTTATAAAGTCTCTAACCTCACCTTTTGAATTCCTTACAAGTATTTTTCTTTTGTGAATGCTTCCGAGGTAGAAATTCTGACTCACTGGATCATAAGCGACAGACTCAATGTGTGCGTCACGTTCGCCAATTGTGAAGGCGGTATCGGATTGTAAAACAGGGCGTTGAAGTTCCTGTTGCTCAGCCAACAGCTCCTTGAATTTCTTTTCCTGCTCGAGGCTTTTTAACTCAGGGCTGGATAGGTCAAGCGTGGCAGTGGAATATATCGCCTTTGAGAGGGCATCGATCGCCTCTTCTTTTTTGCCATTGAGAGCAGCAGCGATTCCAAGCTGATATTGGATGATCTGGTGATACGGATGAAGCTTGCTGGCTTCCTTGATATTATTGTAAAAGCCCACCAGGTCGTTACTTTGGCGGGCTTCTTTTGCCTTGTTATAATAGTATTGAACGTCTTGCGGAAAACATGTATTGGCTGAAAGTGTCAACCAAAAAATAACAATCGTCAATAAAAATTTTTCATTCATTCCTCAGTGTCTCGGTAGGGTTGATCATAGCTGCTTTTATTGCCTGATAACTTGCAGTCAGGAAAGCAATCAAGATACAACCAAATACCGCACCAACAAATAAAGGAATTCCTATTTCGGTTTTATATGCAAAGCTGGATAGCAATGTATCGATGCCATAAATCGAGAGAGGTACAGCTATAAAAATTGCAATGACGATCAGTCGAGTGTATTCGTTGGTGATCAATAAAATAATATTTGCCGCTGAAGCACCCATCACTTTGCGTATGCCTATCTCTTTTGTTTTTTGCGTTGCAGAGAATGATACAAGTCCAAGCAATCCCAGGCAGGCGATGACGATCGCAAGTGTAGCAAAGACTCCAAACAGTTTGCTCATTCGCTGTTCGCTGCGATAGAGCGCGTCAAACTGTTGATCCAGGAATTCGTACGTGAACGGCCTGTGTGGTACGACCGTATTGCTTACAGCTTTTAATTGCTCTAATGTTTCGCTGATCGATCCGGGCACCAGCTTCGCAATGGCAAAATTATATTCATCCGCACCGCTGAAGATGACGAGCGGGCCGATGGGCATATGCAAAGAAGCAAAATGAAAGTCTTTGAGAACGCCAACGATTTCACCATGGCGACCGTTCAGTGTCACCTTTTTACCAACCGCTTCTTCTGCGTTGAGGAACAAACTCTTCAACACAGATTCGTTGACCAGGAACGCGTAGGTGGTATCCGCAAGGAAACGTTCAATGTCATTTTCATTGAAATCTCTGCCGGCTACGACTTCCATTCCGAGTGAGCTCACAAAACCATCATCTGCAGAAACCGCTACGACTGAAAGGGAAGGGTCGGATGAGTCCTGAACTTCCAGACTATAGCCACCCTGGATTTCCACCGGGGATTCAGTGGCTCTGCCAATAGAAACGACTTTTCCCGTTCTTATGAATTCTGTTTTTAGCGCGGAATACACGTCTTGAGTTTTTCTATCGAGTGGTATCACAATGGCATTCTCACGGTCATAGCCAAGATTTTTGTTCTGAATAAAAGATAATTGTTTCAGGATTGCGATTGTGCTGATGGTGAGCACTAAAGTGACGCAGAATTGAAACACCACCAAACTCTTCCTTAACCAAATGCCCTTCGAAGAGGTGCGAAAATTCCCTTTTAGAATACTTACCGGTTTGAAGGCAGTAATTGCCAGTGCGGGATATGCTCCAGACACAATAGCGATGAACGTGGCTGTAATAAGAATACCAAACAGGAACACCGGTTCAAAAAATGCTGTGTGACTAAATGTTTTACTGGTCAGGTCATTGAACAGCGGTAACATAAGTTGTACCAAAAGAAAAGCGAGTATCAGTGCAAAAAAGGTAATCACCACAGACTCGCCAATAAACTGCGACATCAGCTGCTTTTTTGAGGCGCCAACTACCTTTCTCACTCCTACTTCTTTCGCCCTGTACGATGCCCTCGCAGTGGCAAGGTTTACATAGTTGATACAAGCAATCACCAGGATGATCAATGCGATACCGGAAAAAAGATATACATACTGAATGCTGCCAACTGTTTCCATCTCGTTTTGAGCTGTTGAGTAGAGATGTATGTCAGGCACTTTTGTCCATTGGTATTTCACATAGTCATCTGGTCCGGAAAGCTGATTGCCAATTGCCGCTTTTGACAATGCGTTTGTTTTCTCTTCCAGTGAGGCCAGGTTTGCACCAGGAGTAAGCAACACATAGGTGAGGTAATTTGCCGACCACCACACACCGTCTTCATGAGCCTGTCGAAGGGAAGAGAAGGAACCGATGAAGTCAAACTGTAGGTATGAGTTATTTCCAGCGTCTTGCACAATTCCGGTTACGGTATAATCATTTTGTCCATTGACAAGAAGGGTCTGTCCAAGAGGATCGTCATCACCAAAGTATTTTTTTGCCATGCGCTCCGTTAGTACTACTGATCTCGGCTGAGTCAGAACTGTTTTTGGGTTTCCTTTCAGCAACCGGTAGGAGAACACATCGAAGAAAGTGCTATCTGCGAAGTAGAATTTACCTTCTTGAAAGAAGTTGTCGCCTTTTTTTACGATATAGGGGTTGAACGAAGCAGGGTTGTAAATTCTCACTCCCGTTTCCACTTCAGGAAAATTCTTTTGTAAGGCCGGCAGCAAAGCAGTTGGTGAAACCGACATTTGGGCAGATCGGCCTCCATAACTCATATTCATTGAAACCCTGAAAATTCGATCAGCGTTTGTATGAAAACGATCAAAACTGATTTCATGTCTTATCCAAAGAGCTAACAACAAGCTAATGGCAATGCCCAAACCCAGGCCAAAAATGTTGATGAGTGAATAGGAAAAGTGCTTTTGAAGATTTCTTAATGTGGTAAGGAAGTAGTTTTTGATCATGGCAGCAGGTTTAATTATTTAGCTATGACATTAATTATAATTTTCAGGTTGCATGAAAATCAGCCTAATTTTAACAATTCTGATCACTTTATTACGCGTTTATCAATATCACCTAATTAGAGTCATTTTTCGATCACGCTATCATATTGACGTAAATTGCGGTACAATGGTTATTGCAAATAAAACTACTTTCGAGTGGCTAATGTGGCGGTTGGTTTTTGTCGTTTTCTTTTCAGGTGCGGTATCCATCCCATCGCTG
>DAORAG010000156.1:0-7023 GCA_035344095.1 Cyclobacteriaceae bacterium
CAAGGACAGGCAAAGAAGTCTTCCTTCATGTTTAGGGAAAATCTGTTGTTAACATTGAACACCCCGTGTTCCGTGTGGGTTCAAAACCGGTAAATCAAAGGGGTGTTATCTATACTTTTGCGCACAGATCCAAACTAAAGCTCAAATGCTCATTCGTCTGGTTGTAGGTCTTGTTACCTTTCTTTGCCTCTTTAGTTCTGTGGCTGCACAGGACAAAACCTCAAGCACATTTGGGAAAGGAATTCGGATAGTAGCTAAGGATTCCTCTTTTACAATGAAGTTCAGCACGCGAATACAAACGCTATACGATGGCAGGTTGAACCTGGAAACGAACGACTACAATGACCGGTTTCTGACTCGCAGGGCGCGTTTAAAATTTGACGGCTTTGCCTATAGCCCAAAGCTGGTTTATAAGATCGAATTAGCAGTTGCCAGTACCGACATAGCAGGTGGAGATAGCAATGAATTTGGGAATACGTCCCGCATCATTCTTGACGCTGTGTTAAAATGGAATTTTGCACCGGATTGGGAACTCTGGGTGGGCCAAACCAAGCTGCCCGGCAATCGTGAACGGGTGATCTCATCCCAGAATCTACAATTTGTTGACCGCAGCAATGTCAACAGCAGGTTCAATATTGATCGTGATGCCGGGATACAGCTTCATTACGGCAAAAACAAATTCAACTTCGTTAGCTCGGTATCGCTGGGCGATGGAAGAAATATTGTTTCCAACAATGTAGGTGGATACGATTACACTTTTCGCGGTGAGTATTTGCCTTTTGGAGAATTTAAAAGTGGTGGGGACTATTTCGACTCAGACCTTAGCCGTGAAGAAAAACCCAAGCTTTCCATCGGTGTAACCTACGACTATAATGACCGCGCATACCACGAACAGGGGCAACTTGGAGATGCACTTCCTGCGCAACGTGACCTCGAAACGTGGTTTGTAGATGCTCATTTCAAATACAACGGCTGGTCGTCACTACTGGAGTATGCGCACAAAACTTCTCCCGATGGAGCCGCGATCTTTGATGGCAATGGAAATTTTGTTGATGCCTTTTATACCGGAGAGGGAATCAGCTGGCAAGCCGGATACCTGTTCAAAAATAACTTTGAATTAGCCGGACGCTACACACAGGTTAGCCCTGAGCGCGTGACACTGCGTAATGACAATACGCAATACACCATGGGCGTATCAAAATATTTTGTGGGCCACAGTCTTAAAATTCAAGGTGACGTGACCTTGATAAAAGAAGACAAACGTGATGACGTGCTCATGAACCGTCTTCAGGTGGAATTGTCTTTTTGAGTAATCCCGCGAATTGCGGCATTCCGTGCCCTTTCTCATCCAATTTTCTGAACTTTCGAAGGGGGTTATTCGTACTCTTTAGGAACTACCTAAATCTATTCCAAGATGCGATTGATGGGGAGATTTTTCAGATTTCTTTCTCTTGATGTGTGGGGGCGCCTTCCGGCCAGCTGGCAACGCTCTTTGTCAAGGATTTATGCTCAGTTATACTCCAAGAGCTACAGCCGTCACCTGATTGGTCCTTATTGCAAAATCAACTACCGAGATCCGAAATACCTGACCCAGTTCAAACCGGCCAGTGGCGCACCCTACTATACAAGTTTTCAGGATTTTTTTACGAGGGTTTACAAAGAACCCATTCGTATCGACAGCGATGCAATATGGCCCTGTGAAGGACTACTTTGTGAGCACGGTAAAGTGAGTGATACGAGTTTGGTGAATGTAAAGGGTCAGAAGCGGCACCTTAGAACTATTTTCGGTGACCGTGGAAATGCTATTCCAAATGACTATTACTTCTCCAACATATTCTTACACAACAACAACTACCATAGGATACATAGCCCGGTAAGTGGAGCAGTCACACGAGTTGAACATATCCCCGGTGACCTGGTGATATTGCGGCCCTGGATCTATAAGCGCGATCCGTCACTGCCTGCTCTGCGAAATGAGAGGTATAATGTTGATATCAGAAGTGAATCTGGCGCGGAGTGGTTTATTTCAATCGTTGGAGGGCCCGCAGTTGGATCCATTGTTCTCTCAGAAGGGCTAAACGTTGGAAGCCTAGTGCAGATCGGAGAAGAACTCGCCAAATTTTTATTAGGCTCAACCTGTTGTATTGCCTCTCCAAAACCAGTCGCCAGTTCGCTGCTTGGCAAACAAGTCTTTGTCGGCCAGGCGATCGGCTAAACCACTTGCGGATCGTGTTTACCTTTGAGTCATCGGGTGGGTGACTATTTGCATTATTTTCATTTACTTCATCGCATTCTAACCTACACTTGCTATGATGCGATTTGCAATTGCGCTCCTCACCTGCTCATTTTTATTCTCTGCCTGCCAGCAGAAATACGATCTGCTGATTAAGAACGGTACTGTATATGATGGCTCGGGAAATGCACCAGTAAAAACAGACGTTGCTGTCAATGGCGATCGAATTGTAAAAGTGGGAAACCTGTCTTCCGCAACAGGCACTCGTGTAATTGATGCCGAGGGAATGGCAGTGGCACCGGGTTTCATCGATCTGCATGCACATCTTGAGCCGCTGCTTGAGTTGCCGCAAGCTGAAAGCGCGCTTCGCCAGGGAGTGACTACTTCACTTGGTGGGCCGGATGGGTCTTCTCCGTGGCCTATTGGGAAATACCTAGATAAAGCAGACAGTATTGGCATGGGAATGAACGTGGCATTCCTGGTTGGACATAACACCGTGAGACGAAATGTGATGGGCATGGACAACAGACCACATTCACCTGAAGAGCTCCAGACCATGAAAGATCAGATTAAGCAAGGTATGGAGGAAGGGGCATTTGGTATGTCGACTGGATTGAAGTATTTACCCGGAGCATTTTCCAACGTAGATGAAGTAATTGCTCTTTCAGAAGTTGCATCTAAGTATGATGGCATCTATACTTCTCACCTCCGCGAAGAAGGAATGGGCTTGCTCGAAGCTGTGGCTGAGGCTATAAGAATTGGTAAGGTGGCAAACATCCCCATCGTACTTACACACCATAAAGCGATAGGCACAAAAATGTGGGGCGGCAGCGTGAAAACATTGGCAATGGTGGACAGTGCGCGGGCGATCGGCATTGATGTGATGATGGACCAATATCCGTACAACGCCAGCTATACGGGTATTGGAATTCTAATTCCATCCTGGTCGATGGCGGGAGGTATAGAAGAATTTAAAAAGCGTTTGAAAAAACCAGCCTTGCGTGACAGCATCAAACGTGGGATCATTAATAACATTCTTTATGATCGAGGAGGCGCAGATCTCAATCGAATCCAGTTTGCGCTGGTCGACTGGAAGAAAGATCTCGAAGGAAGGACACTACACGACTGGTTAGTGGAGAGAAATATAGAACCGTCAGTCGAGAATGGAGCAGATCTGGTTATCGAAGCGCAACTCAACGGTGGGGCTTCTTGTGTTTATTTTGCCATGGACGAAGCAGATGTGGAGCGAATCATGAAACATCCTCAAACAATGATCGCTTCCGATGGAAGATTGGTGGCACCTGGCGATGGACATCCGCACCCAAGATGGTATGGCACTTTTCCGCGAGTACTTGGCGTATATGCTCGGGAGAAAAAGGTACTGACTCTTGAAGATGCAGTAAGAAAGATGACCTCAATGCCAGCCGACAGACTGGGATTAAAAGAGCGAGGGAGAATTCAAGAAAATACTTTCGCTGATATCGTAATCTTCAATCCAGAAACGGTTATCGATAAAGCTACTTTCCAAAATCCTCATCAATATCCCGAAGGCATTGACTACGTGATTGTGAATGGTCAACTTGCTGTTGACCAAGGGGAATTCAAAGATATCCGATCAGGCAAAGTGCTGCGTAGAAAGAATTACGAAAAGTAAATCCTACTTCAGCGAAAGATCTTTCCGGGTTGTTCCACCTTTCTCCGACTCTACAACAAGTTGAGCAGATGGATTCTTACCGGTGATCTTTACCACGTAGGTAATCTTCGCCTTGTTAACACCTTCGTCATCCCTTGATCCAGCAAGATTACCAAGGTCTTTTCTGTTTTCACCGGACATTAATTCCGCATCTTTCAAAGTAATTATGGCTCGCACTGGCTTAGCTATTTTCATTTCAAGCGCTCGCTCAGTCATGTGTGTTGGCAGGTAACCCTCATTTTCTACGGTTGCCTCGATCTTCATCACCTTTCCTTTTTCTACGGCCGTTACCTTTGCCTCCTTTATCACAACTCGTGGGCTAATCTCTGCAAGCCAAATCATCCACGGCACATATTTTTCGATCTCGCCTCTCAACATCTCCGTTGGCGGATTCTGACGAGTAAACTTGGTATCCCATCCGCCTATCTCAACTTGCCCAAGCTGTGGATGATTGTAGGGTTGCCAGTTCACAAAACCTTTGCCTCCCAATTTCTCATCATTCCATTTCATTCTCTCCTTGTCGGAAACTTTTCCATCCTTGTCATAGTCTTCTCCAAATCCTCCCCAGAATTCCGGAACAAAACCTACCACTCCGAAGTCCCAATAACCCCAACTGATCAACGTGCCGTGACGGTGAAGTTTAGGATTGGTGTAACTCGCTAAAGCTTTCTGACCTGTTGTCGTCTCGTATTTCCCGGAAAGTTCGAGTATCAGTCGTTGATCTTCAAAGTTGAAATTATCCCACGCTGTCGTAGAAGGAAGCCTGAACAGAAATCCACCAGCTGTATGGCCATGAAAGATCCCGGTAATATTTCTGTGGGCATTGATAAATTCAATAGTGTGTCGTGTCTCCGGCTCCGACAATGGATAAGGACCTGCGCCCTGCTGTTCACTTTCTAAACCCCAGTTACGAGGAAAATTTCTGTTCATGTCGATTCCACCGATGCCATCCTCATTGAATTTACCATCGCCATCGTCATCGATACCCTCATCATATATATCATAAAAATCACCTTCGAAATCATTTTCATTTCTCTTTACCATGATGCGCGGATCATCTTTACTGATCTTCCACACACCGGCAGGGTTTTTCACTCTCATATCAGTAATGATGTTGTCTTTATTCAAATCATCTCCGCCATCTTCGTCTAACAACCCATCCATGTCCTCGTCATAAGGCCGTGGTGTGCTACGCAAATGATGGATGGTATTCAATGCAATGTCTGCGCCATCAGGATTAAATTTGGGTCGCACGTAAAGTGCGCGGGTGTCAACAAGATTTTTTATACGCGGGTCCTTGGCGTAATTACTTAAGATGAACCATGCGAAATGAAGAGACACTTCACCGCCAGCCAATTCGCCTGCATGAATATTTCCATCGTAATAGTAGGCTGGTTTTTCCGCTGCAGGGCCAGTTTGTTTATTGGTGATCTCCAGCACCATCAAAGGTGTACCCTTTAAAGTCTGGCCAATGGTATAAAGGTTCGTCAAATTCGGATACGCTTCGTTCCATCCTTTTAGCAACGCGTGAGCATCGGCAGTGCTGTGATATTTTTTCCAGTTTGGATTTTTTGGGTCTTCCGATTGTGCGACAGAAGCAGTTGTTACGATAAGGGCAATAAGAAGCGTCAGTAAAAGGCTGCGTTGGTTCATGGTACTTCTATTTGTTGAGTAAGGTAACCACCCACTAGAGCATGCAAAACGGCATTGTGACGGATGGCAAGACTCGTGGAAAAACAGTCGTAGGCGTACAGGAGCTTTCTTATCTTTATCTTTCAAATCAACCTAATATGGAATCCTCACAAGAAAAAGGTGTCAAAGCAGTCAATCAGGAGTTCAAGCGCTACGAACAGGTAAATAAGAACCAAACGTATCACCTTTCAGAAAAAGAGGGCGAAGAGCAGTTTGACGAGGAATACGAAATCAAGACGTCAGACATGAGCCTTTATTTTCATGGTGGAGAAGAGGGTAAAAAAGAATTCGCGCGTCAACTGGGTGGTGCCATGGAAGGGATTGGCTTTACCATTCTCACTGGACATGGAGTCGATCCAAATCTTTATGAGGAGGCGGAAAAGAAAATCGCGGAGTTCTTTGAGACTACCACGCGTGAGGAGCGAATGAAATACCATGCTAAACGTGTGGGCTCAGTCAACCAGGGATATTTTCCGATGAAAGAGACCACGATCATTCATCCCGACCTTGTAGAGGGCTGGGTATTTTGCCGAAGAGCATTCAATCTGGATAATGATCCGAACTTCAAAGAATCAGATTTCTGGCCGCGTCCTGGTTATGAGCCATTTTTTAGAAAAGTGGTAATGGAGCACGAGAAACTCATCTTACCCATTATGCAGAGTATTCTCACTTATCTGGGAACTGACCCACATCTGTATGATAAAAAATTAACCGGAACCAATTTTGGATTTCGCCTCAACTACTACCCCGCTATCAGCTCAGAAGATGATGCCTCCGGAGCAGGTCGAATGCTGGGACACGAAGATGTTGACTTGTTTACTATTCTTCCTGCTCAATCTGTGGATGGACTTCAAGTGCTCAACCGCGAAAACATGAAGTGGATCAGACTCAAAGCACCCAAAGGCGCAATTGTTTTGAATACCGGTGACTATATGCAACGCATCACCAATGACAAGTTACCCTCTACTACGCATCGCGTGAGCAAACCCATCAATAAACAATTGAACAACACACCACGCATCAGCTTGCCGATGGCGGTATACGTGTGGGAAGATGAGATACTGGAAGTACTACCGAACACAGGCACGCCAAAGTACGGACCGATACGTGCTGAAGAGTTTCACACTAAAATCACCAGCAAGTATTATGGTGACGATTACTCCAAGGACAAGCCCAAGTAGGCTATCGCTTAGCCAACTTTGAGAGCATTGAGTTGAGTGAGTCCCTTGGCAAGTATTTTCGACCAATCATTACCGCCTCAATACTGGTAGTATTGGAGATATCTTCAAGGGGATTTGCATTGAGCACGACAAGATCTGACACGGCTCCGGCTTGAATAACTCCTGCTTCATCTTTTCCAAGATACTTTGCCACGTTGCTCGTCCCAGTTTGAAGTGCCTCGTAA
>DAORAG010000157.1:0-6909 GCA_035344095.1 Cyclobacteriaceae bacterium
CGGGTTGGAGGCATAAAGCGTTTGGTAATTTTTAGTTTGAGCAGCTTGACGATACAATTCTCTCCACTTCGCCATGACACCCATTATGGTCGATGGGTACACTCCAGGTGTTCCCGACAGCTCAGAATAAAGAGCTGAATTAGCATTGATGGTTACACGGTCTGCCTTTTCCCCTTTTAGCAGCACAACAGCGGCTTGCCCGGGCAGCATATTACCGTGAGGTACTACCTGTGAAACTGTAAATCCTTGAGCTCGCAATGCGGCAATGTTTGCATCAGACGGATTGATGTAATCTCTTACATCGATATGAGGATTGATGCCTGCACGCTCCGGTGGAGGGTTACCTGGGTATTTAACTTTTTCTTTTTTATCTGAACTACCTGTATTAACGCCCACGTGCGAGTATCCATCTATAAATCCGGCATAAACAAACATGGAGTCAGCTTTGATAATAATTGCATCAGCAGGAATATTGATATTTTTCCCCACTCCGATAATCAGGCCATTTTGAACTATGACAGTTCCATTTTCTATTTTTTGACCCGGCATAGGTATTATTGTGGCACCTGTGATGGCGTAGGTATCGGACACCGGAACCAGGTCCTGAGCCGGGGCTGTCAACCCCGTGACTATAGCCACGAGTACGCAACAGAAACGAAAAGAATATGCTAACATCGACCGCATAATAAGTTTGAAATTACTTCGGGCGGTGAAGGTAGTAATTTGAAGAAAAAATGGGCTCCGTCACTTACAGGAATGGTCAATGTTATCATTTGGCGGAAGCCTTAACGGTCGTGAGCAAAATAGTCTTTTTGAGCTACCCCGGTGGGATTCAATATGCAGTTCATTACAGTTTTTCAGCAGCTCACTTCAGTATGTTTGTCGAGGCTGCACCTAATTGCCAGTTTTGCGTGTATATCAGTGTAAATTGATTTCACAAATGGCTACTTCAAGGTTTTCGTATTCGTTTCTGCTGGCATCTGTCCTGATGTTCTCGGCTTATGCTCAAGACGGTCAGGTCTTTGTTCAACGGGACAACAATAAAATTGTAATCCGGAACCGCTCGGGGGTATCCAGTTTTGATGTAGAGACCAGGGGCAAAATCGAGCTTACAGATGACGACCGTGATGTTAAGAGCATGTCGTTGGACGGGTACCTCGAAATTAAAAAGACCGTTTTTGGAAGCAGACGTGTAATTCTGATCACCAACGAAGGTGGCACCTTAAAAAAAGAATATTACGAAGGCAGAACTAAAATAGATTTTGAACCAGATGGAAAAGCCTGGCTAGGCGAGGTATTGCCCGAGCTGGTGCGCAGCACCACCATTGCAGCAGACGGTCGTGTAGAACGGTTCTTCAAGAAAGGAGGGCCCAACGCTGTACTCAATGAAATTGACCGGTTGGAAAGCAATCACGTGAAAGCGCATTATGCAAATCTATTGATGAAGCGGCCAATCAATCAGAAAGACTATCCTCACATTATCGATGAGTTGGCTTCAACAATTGATTCCAATCATTACCTGGCTGGATTCCTCAAAGATAACCTGGACAAGTTTATCAAATCAAAAGAAGCGTTGGAGGCAGCCTTTCGTGCCACCAACAATATGGATTCGGATCACTACCGTACAGAAGTGATCAAACAGGGGCTAGAGGCACAGCCTGTGTCGTTGGATGCCGTGAAGATTATCATGAAGTCAGCTGGCGAAATGGATTCAGATCATTACAAGACAGAGGTGCTGTCTTCATTACTGCGCCAGGACAATCTCAACGATGAAATCGTACAGGAGATGATTATCACATCGCGCACAATTGATTCAGATTATTACCGAAGTGTAGTACTTAATAAGGCGCTCAGCAAAGAAGGTCTGTCAAACACATCTTTTCAGCGAGCGTTGGAGTCAATAAAAGACATTGATTCCGATCACTACAAAACTGAGGTATTAAAGTCCCTCATGAGCAAGCCTATTCCTCAAGATCTCCAACTGACATTGATTGATTTGACAGGCTCAATCGACTCTGACCATTATTGTACTGTAGTACTAGAAGAAATGATGGAAAGGCAAAAAATTGAAAATCAGGTGCTCAATCGCTTGATTTCCCGGGCTTCCTACTTAGACAGCGATCACTATTCTTCCATGGTGATGAAAGATGCACTTTCGAGAAATATCAATGATGAGGGCATAATTAGCATTCTCCAGGCAGCGGAAAGAATAGACTCTGATCATTATTTGACTGAAGTATTAACCGCTGCCGCACCCAAGGTTCGCAATGGCAGCAGCGCACTCAAAGACGCATACCGTAGCGCAGCACATAGAATTACATCGGAGACCTACTATGGCCGTGCCATGCGAGCACTAGATCCGAATTAATCTTTCAACTGCCATATTTTTTTCAATCTTAAATTGGTAGTTTAATGTTGTGCAACTCCCTCGCAATTGGATTGTTCCTATGAAAAAGCATACGATTCGATTCGCCATCGTGTCGGTGCTTGGTATTTCAATCTTTGCCTACCTGTACTACAGCGAAACCGGAACTCTCCCATCAATTGAAAATCATATTTCATTTTTTTTGTTGAGCCTTCTCATTGCAAATGGAGCTGCTCTTCTTGTTCGTATAGTTGACAAGTTGCTTGACAGGTTGATACACTGGCGTCAGCTTTTTTTCACGAGATTTTTTGTTGGCTTCATTGTCACGGTGATTACTGTCTCAATTGCTGTAGCACTCACGGGCTACTTGCTGGTTACCATGGTTTACGGCCTCGACCCAGTTGCTTACTATACGCAGTGGCACGAAGAAATTTGGAAATTGGGTATTCTCAACGTCATCATTCTTTTCATCTACGAGGTTTTTTACGGCTGGTTTTACTCGTACCGCTATTTCGCCATTACTCAAGTTGATCAACTGAGGTCAGAGCGCTGGCAAATGGAACTGCAGTTTGAGTCATTGAAAAGTCAGATTAGTCCGCATTATCTCTTTAACTGCCTTAACACGATATCATCCCTGCTATATAAAGACAGCCAGGTGGCTGAAGAATTTATCAGACGAATGGCTGACACCTTTAAGTATGTGATGAATAATCAACAACGGAAGCTTGTGACTTTGGCTGAAGAGTTGGCGTTTGTGAAGTCTTACTATTACCTGATGCAGGTTCGCTACCAGGAGCATCTAAAAATTGACATTAATATTCCATCACGACTTCTAAATAGTTGGGTGCCTCCACTGGCGATTCAGATGCTAATAGAAAATGCAGTAAAGCACAACGAGGTTTCAAAAGCTCATCCCCTATTCATTTACATTTCTGCACAAGACAATACGTTGATCAACGTAAGTAGCACAAAAACTGTCGCAGCCCCGAATGCTCAGAGTCTTCAGGTGGGACTGGCGAACATTAAAAACAGATACAAGTTTTTCACCAATGAAAAGATAGTCGTGAAAGACAACGATAAGTTTGTCGTACAGCTTCCGGTCATTAAAGCGGAATCTGCACTCGAAAGATCTTCTTCTCAATCCGTCTTTGCCTGATGCAACGATATTTTATTCATAACGCGTTTTTCAGGTTGGGGTCGGGGTTGGTCTTTGGCGTGCTGGTTTATCTGCTAATCATCCTGATCAATAATACAGTAGAGCAGGTAACTGAACTTTTCAACAATCAGGAGCTTTATGTCTGTATCTTGCTTGGATACATCTCTTTTGAATCCATGCGTTTGGTTATCATTTTGATGAACAAACGCCTGAACAAAGAAATTAAGATTCAAGTACAGGCTTTCTATCAAATTATTCTTACACTCCTTATCTCACTTACCCTGGTTGGCGTAGCTATCTCACTCTATTTCGAAACGGTAATTGGATTCAGCATTGGCTCATCTGAGCTTAATCTTTTTTTGTTGATCTATGGCGCAGGTGGTTTGCTTTACAATACACTGTACTTTAGCCAAGTGTATCTGTTCAAAGAAAATAAGATAAAAATTGAGGAAGAAAGAGTTTTGCGCGAAAATCTGGAATCAGAGTTCATGTCATTCAAAAATGAAGTGAACCCAAGTTTATTATATGAAAGTTTGGAGAGCCTCATTCTGACAATGCATAAGAATGCTGATCAAGCCGATGAGTTTATTGACAATCTTGCGGGCATTTACAGATACAGCATAGTAAATAGAAATAAAGAACTAATCGATCTGGAGGAAGAATTGAGAGCCACCAACTATCTGCTCGCTATTCAAAACATCAAGTACGGAAACCAAATCAGCCTCGAAACATCTTTGTCGGGACTAGACATGTATCTTATTCCCGGCTCTCTGGTGGTTTCAATCGACAACATCATTCGAAATACATTGATCTCGAAAGAAGTTCCGTTGCGACTGAGACTGGAAATGGAGGACGACTATCTTGTGCTTAGTCATCTAATCAATGATCGGCTTTTCATTCATGAGGACAGTCAACACTCTTTTGAGCGATTGCAACGATCATATTCGTTCTTCAGTGAGAAACCCTTTGTTCAGGTAAAAGCAAATAAGGAAAACTATATTAAATTCCCGATCGTAAAAGTGGCTGCAGAGCAGCCAATAGACGTAACCTCATGAATTCTACCCTGTCTCTAAATGTACTGATCGTTGAAGATGAGACGCCTGCAGCCGATAAGCTGGAGCGCTATCTGAAAAAGTACAGTGAGGGTATTCAAGTACTTCATCGGATAGACACAGTCAAAGAATCGGTACAGTGGTTGCGCGATCACCAAGCCAAAGTAGATCTCATTTTCATGGATGTGCAACTGAAAGATGGCATCAGCTTCAGCATTTTCCAGGAAATAAAAATCGAGAAGCCTATTATTTTTATCACTGCCTATAATGAGTTTGCCCTCGATGCATTCAAGGTGAACAGCATTGATTATCTGCTTAAGCCGATCACATTCACCGATCTTTCTGTCAGCTTAAAAAAGATGGAGTCGCTTAGCTCTCAACTTCGCTGGAACGAAGAGAAGAATAAAACGATTACACAAAATCTGTCCGGCTCTCCTGCCAAAAGCTACAAGAACCGTTTTATGGTGAAACTGGGAGAGCATATCCGATCCATCACATCTGAGGAAATCAGTTTCTTTTTTGCGGACGGACGTGATGTATATCTGATCACCAATCAGCTAAGAAAATTTATCATTGACTACACACTTGAGGGCCTTGATGAAATTCTGGATCCCAAACAATTCTATCGCGTTAACCGCTCCTATATCGTCAACATCTCTTCTATTCAAGACGTGGTGGTGTATTCCAACAGTCGTCTCAAGATCACACCGATCATCAAATGGGAGAAGGAAATAATCGTAAGTCGTGACAAAGTCAACGACTTCAAACAATGGTTTGACGGAGAGCATTAGTCTCCATCAAACCAAAATTTTCTATTAAAATCCGCAATAGTCAGGGCCGATGTCACCAATAGGTTGACCAGGAGGAGGATCAAGCAACTCATCTTGTTTAAATGACGAAGGATTTTTTTCAAATCGTTCAATCATTGAAAGTGCATACATGTAATGCGCCTTCCAATCTTCATCTGAAGTTGTCTTCTGTTTTGCTGTCAGCCAGGTTTTTAATTTATCGATTTCATAAGTGGTGATCGCATTTACCTGTACCGGGGCATCTTCGTGTGCAGCAAGCACAAGCAGATTTGTCAATAGTGCATTGTTAACTGTAATCTGAACAGCTCCTTCATATCCATTTCTAGGATTTGCTTTAAATGTGTAGCTGATTGCCTTGTCAATTACACTCTCCAGACTTGGCAACCTGGCATCTCGTGCGTGGTACTCTACCAGGCGAGCTGCTCTGGTTGGATGTAGTAACAAAGCAAAACTCATGTTTGCAGCACTCTCAGCGGCCGAAAGGGGATCAAAAGTCAATTCTGTTCGAATGGAGATCACCTCACGGTGACGATTGAATCCAAGTGGACGAGGAGGAATAATTTTGATCAAGCTTTCTGGCAGTGCTAGTGTTGAGGGATCAACTGTCTTCAACAAGGCTTCAATTGCTTTGATCTGCTGAGCTGGAGGGATGAACTCTGTAACGGGTTGTCCATCGCCACGAAGGGCATATCGGTAATTCAATCCGCCAATTACTTTGGCCGTAGCCTCAGTCTGATACCTGTGGAAAAAATACATCGGCACCAGAACTTCTTCCAGCATGGCCATCGGTGTGTTCATTTTAATATTGCGCTCACCGAAGTTTTTAAGAACAACAGCACGTACATCCAACATTCTGATCAGCTCATCGGTTACGTCTTTTCCATTGTCCCACAGATGGGTGAATGGATGGGCGCTACCAAGAGGGCGCGCATCCTGATCCGAAAGAAACGTCAAGCCCTCTTTCAGTGAATTCTGGATGATGTCATTTAATGCTTTATCCTCATCAGTCCCATCGGGAAAGTCTTGATAGCCATATGCAATCGAAACCTTGTCAAACGCCCCGATCTTGGTATCGTAGGCATCTGACAAATCAATTTTTCCATTTGTGAGTTTTACCAGAGGATGCGGATAGTCCATCACCGAAGCGCGACCCTCTGCACTGGACGAGTAAGAGTGCGCCAAGCCGATAGTATGACCTACTTCATGCGCAGCAAGCTGGCGAAGACGCGCCACCGCCATTTGTTCCATTTCTTTGGAAACAGGTTTGCCTTCCTCATAAGGAGCAAGAAGCCCCTCTGCAATCAGGTAATCCTGACGAACACGCAGTGATCCCAGCGACACCTGTCCCTTGATGATCTCACCAGTACGGGGGTCAGCTACAGTTGAGCCATATGACCACCCACGAGTTGAGCGATGTATCCATTGAATGAGATTGTAGCGGATATCCATTGGGTCAGCGTCTTCAGGAAGCATTTTTACTTGAAACGCATCTTTATAGCCAGCTGCCTCGAAAGCCTGGTTCCACCA
>DAORAG010000158.1:0-6906 GCA_035344095.1 Cyclobacteriaceae bacterium
CCTCTGATAATAGCTTGGATGCGTGAACAAGTCGGTACTCATTTACAAAACGAGTAAAGTTCTTCCCGGATTTCTTTTTGAAAAAGCGGCAAAAGGAGGGGACCGTCATGTGTGCAAGGTCGGCCACTTCTTCGAGAGCGATCGATCGTCTGAAATTCTTTTGCACGAAGTTGAAGATGGTATTCATGCGATCGCTGTCCTGGAGACTAACTTCCAGCATGATACCTTCACTGTTGAGCAGTATGTACTCCTCGGAGTCAGCTAGGGTGTGGAGAACATCCAATAGGCGGATCAACCTGTCATAGGCGTCAAGACTTTCCAACGCTTTCAGTTGAGCGCCTACCTTTTCTTTCGTTTCACCGTGGAAGGCGATGCCCATTCGCGCCCGTTCAAAAAGCATTTCCACCGGATGCATCTCCGGAATAGAAAAAAAATTAGTGCCAAGGAAATCGGGTTTCATCTGAACTATGGTTTCTGATGCGCTTCCGGTAAGCCGGTCAGTAAATCCATAGTGAGGAAGGTTGGATCCAATTAAAAGTAAGTCCCCGTCATTGAAATACGACAGGTGTTGGCCGATGTGCCTTCTTCCGCTTCCCTCACTTACGTAAACCAATTCCAACTCCGGATGAAAATGCCAGGTTGGCGCCTTGTTTTGGGTTTGATGATTGAACTGTTTCAGGAAAAATGAGCTCCCGAAAGTGGGCTGAATGGCTTCAAACTCAGCCTTTGTTTTCTTTACGTTTCCGTCCCTCTTTGTCATTGCATCATAAAATTGCCAAAAGCCGAAATCTGTTATCTATGGTCTATTTGCCTGTTTATGTGCAAAATTAACCTTTAATGGTATAATACTTATCCATTTTGGTAATATAACACATAAAGTGGCTAAAGCGTTGCAAGTTTAGCCTACCTGACTACTATACTTTTGAATTGTAATTGATGCCGAAATGAGGTGTTAATACAAAACCAAAAAAGAAACAAAATGAAAAAGATGATTAAGAACGGATTAGTAGCAGCTGCTTTGATGTGTGCAGTTGTAGTTAGCGCGTCAGGTACGGAACTGCCTGTGAAAGTGGCGGTATCCGGAGAAAAATCAATAGGCTTGTTCATCAACGAGATTTCTGAAAAAATCTGGATTTCGTTGAGAGATGAAGATGGACAGGTTATCTACTCCAAGACCCTGAAAGGTCAAAAGAATTACGCAGTAGAGTATGACTTGCGTAATCTGCCTGATGGCTCTTACATGGTAGAGTTTGAAGATGCCAACCTGAGGAAAAGGGTACACCTGGTGATCGTGGAGGGGAAAGTCGCGATCAGTAATCCGGTGGCCCAGGTGGTTAAAAAGTAAACCCAAACCTAGGTTCATTTGGGTTTCATGTTGGAAAGACCGGGTGCTAAGCCCGGTTTTTTTATGCCCAAATTTTTATCCGGATATAATCAAACCTTGGTTGTTTAGCAGTAAATTGAAATTCCAGTCAATTCAAAAAATAGAACATGAAACTTAATCTTCCCCTGGCACTCGTTGTTGCAATTCTTATCACCGGATGTTCCAATGATTCAACAAAGAAAGACAACAAAGTTGAGGAGTTGCTGAGCCAAATGACACTTGATGAAAAAGTTGGTCAACTCAACCAATACGCGGTTGGCCCTGAGTTGACAGGACCGGGGGAAAAAACTGGACAGACAAAAGTTCGCTATGACCAGCTATTGAGTGGACAAGTCGGCTCTGTGTTGAATGTACTTGGTGCAAAAAATGGACGTGAGATGCAGAAACAGGTGGTTGAAAATACAAGATTGGGCATTCCACTTGTCTTCGGCTACGATGTCATCCATGGATACAAGACTATATTTCCAATCCCACTCGGTGAAAGTGCTTCCTGGGATCTGGAGTTGATGGAAGCTACCGCCAGAGTAGCGGCAGTTGAAACATCGGCTGCCGGAGTACAGTGGACATTTGCACCCATGATGGATGTAGGTCGTGATCCGAGATGGGGAAGAGTGATGGAGGGCGCGGGCGAAGACACTTATCTCGGTGCGGAAATTGCCAAAGCACGAGTCAAAGGATTTCAGGGCAGTGACCTATCCTCGACAAATACTATTGCGGCCTGTGCAAAACATTTTGCAGGCTATGGATTTTCAGAATCAGGAAAAGACTACAACAATGTGTACATGGGCCAGCACATGTTGCTAAATACGGTGATACCTCCATTCAAAGCATCTGCAGCGGTGGGTGTAGCTACATTCATGAATTCTTTCAATGATCTTGACGGCATCCCGTCAACGGCCAACCCTTATCTGCTTCGTGATCTTTTAAAAGGTGACTGGAAATATGATGGAATGGTAGTGTCAGATTGGAACTCTGTGGGAGAACTGATACCACATGGAGTTGCCAGAAACAAATATGAGGCAGCGAGAATGGCGATCAATGCTGGATCAGACATGGACATGGAAGGGGCAGCCTACGTGGAGAATCTAAAACAATTAGTTGAAAAGGGCGAGGTGAGCATGAATGTGCTTGATGATGCTGTGAGGCGTGTGTTGACGCTGAAACAAAGACTTGGTTTGCTCGATGACCCTTATCAATACTTCGATGAAGCCAGAGAGGCAGAACAGATGATGAAAAAAGAACATCTTGACCTTGCCAGGGATGCGGCTCGCAAATCGATTGTGTTGTTAAAGAACCAGGGAAATCTGTTGCCACTCAAAGCAAAGCGAATTGCTGTTATCGGACCGCTTGCCAAAGACAAGGATACACCAATCGGTAACTGGCGTGCGGCTGCCGATCCAAACTCTGCCGTATCATTATTCGAAGGTCTGACGGAAGGAATGCCAGATGTAAACTTCACTTATGCAGAGGGATGCAAGCTCTCGATTGGCCCCAACAACTTTGCTAACGAGCTACAGATTGAAAACAACGATCGGTCGGGATTTGCGGAGGCAATTAGAGTGGCGCGCAGTGCTGAAGTTGTCATTATGAATTTAGGTGAACCGGCTTACATGTCGGGCGAGGCGCGAAGCAGATCGGAGATTGGACTGCCTGGCTTGCAACTGGAATTGCTGAAGGAAGTTTATAAGGTGAATAAAAACATCGTGTTGGTATTGATGAACGGACGTCCGCTAACCATTGAGTGGGAAAGTGAAAATATTCCAGCGATAGTGGAGGCGTGGCACTTG
Organism: Cyclobacteriaceae bacterium; assembly: GCA_035344095.1. Lineage (GTDB taxonomy): Bacteria > Bacteroidota > Bacteroidia > Cytophagales > Cyclobacteriaceae > ELB16-189. Next base: position 3,172 of record DAORAG010000158.1, read on the forward strand.
GGAAGTATGGCAGGCCATGCAATTGCGGATGTGTTGTCAGGCAAATACAATCCATCAGGAAAGCTGACCATGAGTTTTCCCCGTTCTGTGGGACAGATTCCGGTTTATTACAATCACAAAATGACGGGCCGACCGTCTACCGGATCAAATATGGTTTTCTACACACATCATATGGATGTTGAGAGAAGTCCACGTTATCCATTTGGTTATGGATTAAGTTATTCGACCTTTTCCTACTCACCAGTTACCCTGAGTGATTCGGTAAAGACAGCAGGCACATCAATTACCGCGAAGGTAACAGTTACTAACAATAGCGCGGCTGATGGAGAAGAAGTTGTGCAATTGTACATCAGGGATGTTGTCGGAAGTATCACGAGACCCGTGTTGGAATTAAAAGGATTTCAAAAATCAATGATCAAAGCAGGGGAGAGCAAAGAATTCACCTTTGAGATTACTGATGAATTGCTTTCGTTTTATAGAAGGGATTTCAGTTTTGGCACTGAGCCTGGTGAATTTGAAGTTTTCGTAGGACCCAGTTCAGCACAACTTCAGTCGGCATCCTTTACCTTGAAATAGTTTCAGCGCAGACCTTTTTTAAATCGGGTGTAAAATATGATCAATCCCGTTCCTGCGCCCATAAGCACGAGCGAAGGGAAGAGTGGTTCACCCTGATCACCTGTAAAGAGGAAGTGATTGGTTAAAAAAGCAGTTAAGAACCCGGCTCCTGCACAAAAGAGGATTAAACCCCACTTGATCACACCAAGCATGTACTGATCATTATTGAAATAATCAGGTTCTTTTCCCTTGTCAAGCAATGCCATGCGTTCCTTGTGACGCAAAGTGTTGGTGATGTAAATGATGGATACAATAAGTACCACCACGCAAAAAATTATAAGGGCAAATACGATACCTTCCATGTTATTGTCGGTTTGTGTAAAGGTATGACGGAAAACGACTTCGGTGGGGTTACAAATATTTTGTAACCAGGCGATGGTACCAGCTCGTCATTAATAATAAATATGCACCCGGAAGACCTCCGCCTTATTCAGGAATACATCGACAGGCAGTCGTCAAATGCCTGTTATTCGCTGGTTTCCAGGCATCAGCGTGCCGTTTTTGGGATGTGTTTTAGAATCTTGAAAAACAGAGAGGAGGCAGAGGAGGCAGCGCAGGACAGTTTTCTCAAGTTCTTTGATTCGCTTCATAAGTTGAGAGAGCGGGAGAAGTTTAAAAGTTGGCTGATGAGCATCGCCTACAGAACTGCAATTGATCGGTATCGCAGCAGAAAACCGGTGCTGACGGACATCGATAGGTTGGCGGATACAACGGCAGATAAAAACAATGATCCTCAACAGCAGATGCAAGTGACTCAGAAACGCGAGCTGATTGAGCAAATATTTGAGAAGATGAACCCTCTGGATTCTTCCATACTGAACCTTTACTACACGGAAGATATGCAGGTAAAAGAAATTGCGAATGTATTGGAGCAGACTGAAAGTAACGTCAAAATACGATTGATGCGGGCTCGACAAGTTTTGCGATCAAAACTAGAACCTTTGTACAAAAGAGAACTTAAACCCTGAAAATAATGGACCATCTTTCAGAAGACCAGCTTTGGCAAATAGTTTCCCGGGAAATCGATAACAAACAAAAGGAAGCATACGAGACACATCTCAGCGGCTGTGATCTATGTAGAAGGGAGCTACACCTTCTGACGTTGATGGAACGTGACCTCAAGTCGCGCCCAGTGCCAGATGCAAGTGAAGGTTTTGCGCTTCGTGTAGCCGCTCAGGTTCGCAGGAAGCAAGAAGACAAAATATTTAACCTTCCTTCTTTTAGAATCTTCAAGCTAGGATTGGCAGCGTCTTTTGTATTGATATTCTTCGCTAACTTGTTTTTACTGGCAGGCTTTGATGCAAAAATTAACTTACCGCCAATTCCGGGTGGTTCCTATATGGTCTTAGCTGTGGTGGTCGTGATGATAGTTTTTGTTGCAGATCGAATCATAAGTAAAAAACTCACCTGATTGTAACGCGCCAGGCTCTCATGCTCGTCAGACTTAAAAACAACGAACATGAGATACTTAATATTGATCTTCCTTGCTTTCGCGGAGGCGAACGTACAATCACAAAATCTTCGACAACTTACTGTCGAGCAATGGCGCGAAGACGTTCAGTTTTTAAAAAGTGAGATTGAGAAAAATCACATCAGTCCATTTGATCACTTAGATCGGAATACCTGGGAACAAAATTTTGAAGCATTCGACAAGGATATTGCGACACTGAGCTATGAGCAGAGAATAGTTCGTCTGATATCGCTCGCGGCATCAGTTGGTGATGGTCACACCTCAGCACGACCTTATGAATTTCTTCAACGATACCCGATTACATTGATGTGGTTTGGGAAAGAACTAAGAGTCATTCGTTCCACAAAGGACAATGCCGATCTCAGGGGAGCTATCGTCACGAAAATAAACGGTACCCCTGTTGACGTGGCGATAGAAAAAGTCAAACCACTCGTTCCTGCGCATGAATCTCCAACTTTTGTTTTGGGGTGGAGCGAATATCTGCTTACGCTTGATGAAATACTGGTTGGGACTGGAATAAAAAAGAGTGGCGCACTCAAACTGACTGCGACCACAATGGCCAAAAAGACTATAACAGTCGAATTGACTGCATCACCTGATGTTAATCAAAAAATATGGGCCTACCAACCTCTGCCCTTGTACCTGTCAAAGTCAGATCAATCGCCATGGTACGATTGGCTGCCCGGTGTAGACAACGTTTTGTATTTCAATTTTGGACGATATCCTGAATGGAACCAAATGAGATCGTTTGGAATGGGATTGATACAGTTTATCAAAGAGAATGATGTGAAGAAACTGATCGTGGATGTGCGAGAGAATGGAGGAGGAGACTTTAACAAGGGACTGAGATTGATTGAAGAACTACAAAAAACCAATATCAATGCTCCGGGCAAAGTGTTTGTCGTCATCGGGCGAAATACATTTTCTGCCGGGATGTCTAATGCGGCTCATTTCAAAACTATGCTTGGCGCAGCATTGGTAGGGGAGCGAACTGGAGCGAGGCCTGTGGGGTACCAGGAAAATTATTCGTTTGTATTACCCAATTCAAAGATTCCTGCATCGTGCGCCATTAAGAAATATGAGTTTTTGAAAGAGGATACTGATGGGATTATTCCCGACAAAGAGATCTTACCGGATTTCAATCTATACAAAGTCGGTCGCGATGCCGCTATCGAATGGATATTAGAGCAGTAATGCAAACCCCTGATGTAATTTGTCTTGTGGGGGTTCTTTTTGGTTTGCAATTTTCATGAAACCTAAACCTCATGAGAAGCCTTGCCATCCTCTTTTCCTTTTGTTGCACTGCCTTGTTCGCGCAAGTAATGCCCCCTGCGAAATTCCATGGCTATGAACTCGGCACTACGTATACCATCACGGCCAACCATTTTGAATACTACAGGGAATTGGCAAAGAGCCCGCGTGTCCAACACCTGACTTATGGCAAGAGCATTCAGAACAGGCCTCTGGTCCAGATGGTGATCAGCAGTGAGGCCAACCTTGCGCGATTGGATGAAATCAAAGCGAACAACAGAAAGCTAACTCGCCTAAATGGTCCATTGGCGCAGGCCGAGCGCGATGCACTGATCAAGAACACACCCGCTATCCTTTACATATTCATTGTAGATACTGATGAAGAAGCCGGAACAGAA
>DAORAG010000159.1:0-6899 GCA_035344095.1 Cyclobacteriaceae bacterium
CAACTTCACGTTCTTCACGGTTACACGAAGTGCATCTTCTTTTTCATCATAATAAAAGCTACCCCATGAGTTGTTGACTTTAGAGAAGATCAATGTACTTTCCTCTTCACCGTTGGCAATATAGAATCCGTATTTGCCCGCAGGCAGATCCTTGCCTTCGATCTTTACCGGATGTGTGAATGTTATGGTCGTGTTTTCATTGGCACCCGCCCTCCACGGAGCTGAGTAAGACGTTCCATGTCCGTAGTCGATAAAGCCGTAATGGGCTACGTTGGTTCCCCATACTTTGCCTTCGCGTCCTTTCACACCCGGGCGATTATAACTGATATCTACCTTTACCACACCAATTTGTTCGCCTACCCATGCGCGCTTGTTGCCGCCATAGGGTTCACGATTAACGGGCATGATCTGGGAGATGGCTGAGAAGCTGACACAGGTCAACAGGATAATGGTGAGGTATAATTTTCCATTCATAAAGGATGTCTTTTGGTTTGCTGGCTTGTACGGCCGCAATGGGAAAGCAGACATCGAATAGCGATTCAACTATAAACAAACCTGTTCAAGGAGAATGTTGTATCAGGACAGCAGGGATTGGCCCTCGCGAAAGCTCAAATAAATCATCAGTACAATGAATGCAGCGAAGATCACCCGCATAGCCAGTATCCACCCCCACCGCCATTGCATTACATATAGTATAAGTGCGAATGAGAGGTAGCCCGAGGCACAGAAATGAAGGATGGCAATCAGCATAGCATTCTCTGGCGACACATCCTGGCCGATTGCCATAAACTCAACCAGGCAGACGACCGCAGCAATCGATATCAATACGTCACGATACCTCATAACGACATTTGGATCGTGGGGCTCACTTCATCGAAGCGATCAATTGCTCATTGAGTCTTACGTAGTCAAAATTTTGTGCAGCCTCTGCAAGGTCCCTGGCCTTTGTAGCCACTGCGATGGTCTCTGCCTTGTTGTTCATCCGTGCGAGGAGTTTGGCTTTCAGGTACCACATCCAGTATTGGTCCTTTTTGCTTAAAGCAATCGCCTGGTTAATCCACTCCAGTGCCTGCTTCGAATCACGCGAAGTTTCATAGTAGTAGTCAGCTCCATCATATAGTGTGTTGGGATCGCTCGACTTCTTTGCGATCAGATTGTCCTGAATGTCTTTCATGATCCTTGCATCCACTTCGGATTCAATCTTGAACATCGCTTTGGTGTGCTCCCACTTGAGGTTGAGGTTGGCACTGCTATGCGTGAAGTCTGAAAAGCTAATGGTAAAGGTTTCGTAGTGACTGCTGGGATGCTTTACGGGTACTTCAAAGCGCAGGGCATCCTGTGACGCATCATATCCCGCAGCGCCCCATAGCTCAAGGTTTTTAGAGAAGATGATCGTGGCTTTATCTTCTGTAAAAATAGTGTATAGTGCGTAGTCGCCTGCCGGTAAGATATGCCCTTCGATCTTCACCTCTTCGCTGAAACTTATCTTGGTAGATTCATTCGCGCCAGTACGCCACACCTCATTGTATGGAATCAGATTTCCCGCGACCTTCCTCCCCCTTGCACTTGGGCGGGAGTACACCACCTTTACCTCTGCGAATCCCACTGTACCTTTTACTTCAAACTTTGGACTGAGGGGTGGGACGTTGATTTGTGCAAATGCGCCAGTGGCCAAACAAAATGAAAAGAGTGCAATCCAAAGTCTCATAGCTAACATGTTTAACTTCAAATATAGAGTCTAATTTCCAGCCAACACAAATGCTCCCCAGTAAAACGGCTGAGGGTACTCCTTTCTAATGATTTGCTGCGCGCTATGAAAAGCTTCGCGCATGTTCTTTTTCTTCAGCCATCTTTTATAAAATTCTGTCATCAACTTTTGCGTGGCTACATCATCCACTTTCCACAAGCTCATGAGCACATTGTTCGCACCAGCTACACGGATTGCCCGTTGAAGTCCGTACACGCCCTCTCCTGCTGTGACAGCGCCTTTTCCGGTTTCACATGCCGACAGTACGACCAACTCAGTTCCATCAAGATCAAGGTTCGTCACTTCAAATGCGGTCAACATTCCGTCTTCATCCGCTTTACGCTCATCATCCACACCTGCCAGTGCAATACCTGAGCTGATCATCAGGTCGGCAAATGAGCCTTCATCAACAGAAGTAAAATAGCCGTGACTGGCCAGGTGCAGTACGCGGGGATTCTTCAACTGCTTCAGGTTCGACTCGGTAGCTTTTTCGCGCAAGTACACTTGTGTCTCCCACTTCGCTTGCTTCATCGCATCGTTTACCAGCATCACCTCCTTACCGGTGCCAGGCAAATCTGCAAAGCGACCTTTCCCATCGGCTGAGAACGTGGGTTGACCGAACAGCGCTGCCCTTCGTGTTGATGGTTGATTCTCTTTACTGGACAACAATTCTTTTGTGTTCGTCACCAGCACCAGTTCAGTCTCATCAATGACATACTTTCCTGTAGCTGCATTCCAAAGTGTGTTTAGGTTGATCTGGTTATAGATTCCATCGCTTGACAGGTATACGCGGGATGGCACTGCGTGTGCGGGCATGTGATTGCGAATGGAATCACTGATGGGTTGCCAATAGGTTTTGTAAGAGAGGGTGTCTTGTAGTTGAAGTGTTATCGAGTTGTAATAGTTCTGAAAGAATTGTTTGTCCAGGTGTTTTGACCTTGTACTCATGACGAGGGAAAAGACAGGCTGCGTTGTTGTTTCCGGAGTAAGTATTAATGCCCCATAGACCAACCCGTCTAACAATTTCACCAGTTCCACCGCTGCCTCCCCGGGCTTAAGTTGCTTTTGCACATCGCGCCAGGAGACATCTTCCATCTGAAAACCATTTTGAAATGCCCTTGAGTTGACGGTGAGCCACTTTTCATTTTCTTCAATCCTCTCGCGAAGGCTCTTGATCAACTGCGTGTCTGCGTTTTCATTGAGCAGTGCTTGCGCAAGTTGGTTCTTTCTTTCTTCCCAAAGATTGTAAACAGTCACGAGCGTAGAATCACCACTGGCAAGTATGGCGGTGCGGGTTCGCTTGCTCGCATTTAAGATGATGGCCTTCGTATTCAGCTGTAGATCATATAGCTTGCCGGGAATATTGGGATTGATATAGGGATTATCACTTCCTTGTATGGGAATCACTCCCGAAATACTTAACGCGAAGGACCGGTAGCTGTCGAGGATCAGTTGTTGGGTATTGTAAAAGCTAATTTTCTCATTGTCGCTCAGGTAGGTAAAGTTGTGGTGAATGTCGTCCAGCAAGATGTCGATGAGTTCGTTGTATACCGAGTCTGCTTTTGCATATTGTCCCGACCACTGATACCCTTCCGCGAGGTTGTACAACGTAGTGCGATGAAGATAAGGTTGGACGGCTTCCTTCTGTGTCTGAATATTGAGTGAGGTCAGCAACGCAGTAACTGCTTCGCCATAACGTTCCAGGTCGATCATCAGCTCACCGATGTTATTCAGGATCACACTGTGGATATAACTGTTTTTATAGTTACTACTGTTGGCGGTTGCCAGTGCTTTATTCCAATAAAAAAGTGACGAATCATTCTGGTTTTGGTTTCTGTGAATGCTGCCCAGGTTTTGCAACGCATAAATCATATCCCGATCCCGGCCGGCTTTCGATACAATGGTATAGTACTCCCTCGCATAACGACTTGCTTTGGTCAGGTCACCCTCTTCATTGTAATAGGTTGCAAGGTTGCTTAGCGTGGTCTGATAATCGCCATGCTGCTCGTAGTCGGAGTACACCTCGGTGAACATCTTGAGCTGGTTTTCCAGCAGGGTGATGGCTTCTGCTACCTGCCCTTTCTTGTGTTTCAGTGAGGCATCGAGATTATTGAGTGCGAGGTAAGCCTCAGTGAGTTCGAGTGATGATGTGTCGTAGTGTGCTCTGTTCTTTTTGGGTATGGAGATGTAAACATAACGCGCCAGACTCAGGTAGTGTTCGGTACTATCGTAGGCCGCCAGCGACATGAACGACTTGCATACTTCGCTGAGTGACTGAATTTGTGAGACATGAGGGACGCTGTAGAGACTAAAGCTCAGGTTAGCAGCCGCCTTGAAGTTGGTCAATGCCTTCAACTCATCACCAGAGGCGGCCTGCGCGTAGGCTTTGTTAGTCAATGTGGAGATGTATTCATTGCTTGCCAGCCCGAACTCTGCTTCTGCTTTTATCAGCGCCCGGTCCGCCAGGCGGATGGCTTCTGCAAAATCTCCAGCTTTATAGAGCGCTATACTTCTGGTATTGATTTCTTTCCAGTCCTGCGCCAGAGCTGAGCTACCAAGCACCAAAAACAACAAACTAAGTACAGCCTTCATTTTACCTGATCAATAAAACTATACACGCCTGCTTTGAAATCAAAGGAAGCAATAAATAACAGGTCATGTGATGCAACCCCGTGTGTTGACCTCTGTCTTTGCAGTCAAACCCCGCGGCCATGTTAAAAAATTACTTCCTCCTGGGATTTCGAACGCTTGTTAAAAGAAAGCTGTATTCCCTTATCAATATCGCAGGGCTCTCCCTGGCTTTGGGCTGCAGCCTGGTATGCTTCGCCTTTGTCAGTTTCTTTTACAAAGCCGACCAGTTTCACAAGAAGGTTGGCAGGCTGTTCACTGTTCAGGAAGTTGCTATCACAGAAGGAAGGGAAGTTCTTAACGGTCGCTCGCCCCTTCCCCTGGCCAGCCATCTTCTCGACCTGAGCCAGGTAGAAAGTGTAGTGAGAGTTTCCAAAAAACCGGGTCTCATCACAGTAGATGATGAGACGTTTGAAGAGGTATTCACCTTCGCTGAAAAAGACTTCTTCAACTTATTTACTTTCCCACTTATGACGGGAAGTGATCGCGAGTGGGGAGATCCTTCGCAGGTGATCCTTGACCATAGTTCAGCGGTCAAATATTTTGATGACCGAAATCCGGTAGGGCAATCCGTTACGGTACGCTTCACAGACGCAGATGGGCGAGAACAAATCCAGGCATTTACTGTAGCGGGCGTGGCTGAAGAGTTTCCACGCAATGCAAGCTTCAGGTTTAAAATCCTCCTCCCATTTGAGTTTACAAATCGTTTGGGTGTGTCCCTTGAAGACTGGACTGCCTCGTGTGATGCGACCATGGTGTTGCTTCACTCATCAACTGATGCACCTCAGGTTGAGGCTGCCCTACAGCGCCATATCAAAACTTACAATGTTTATCACCCGGACTTCCCACTTGAGCGCCTTCACTTTGAACCACTCACCTCCGCCTCACTCAACTCCTACAAGGTGAATGACGATGTATTTGCCGGTGCCCCAAAATTTGTGTTTGTTATCCTTATCGTCATCAGTTTCTTTCTTATCATCATGGCGTGTTTCAACTACATGAACATAGCCATTGCTATGGCCGCATTCCGTGTGAAGGAAATTGGTGTGCGCAAGGTGATGGGTAGTGCGCGCAGTCAGTTGATCAAACAGTTCATCACCGAAAATATGATTCTTTGCGTGATGGCCTTAGGCACAGGTTTAATTCTCGCAGAAACGGTCTTTGTACCTTCATTCAGTTCTTATTTTGGTCTCTCATTGTGGTTAGATTACAGCAATGCGTGGCTGTGGATTACTTGTATTGGGTTGATTGCATTTGCGGCACTGGGTGGTGCAGGATATCCGGCTTTTTATATTTCATCTTTCAAGCCTGTTGAGGTGTTGAAAGACAAGCTCAAGATTTCAGGTAAAGGGTTTTTCAGGAGGTCGCTGTTGACATTTCAATTTTTTCTCTCATATGTCAGTATCACTACCGCCATTGCCTTCATTCTCAATACAAAATTTCAGCGTGCCAAAGATTGGGGTTATGATCAGCAAAACAAACTTGTCGTCAACGTGGATCGATCAGCTGACCATACCGCGTTGATAAATAGTATGAAGCAGCACCCGTCTATTCTGGAGACCTCAGGCTCTGTGGAGTCATTTGGAATGGAGAGCAAGAAGGTAATTGTAAAAGTTGAAGGAGAGCTGTCAACGGTTGATCTGGTAAAGGTTGGAACCACATACCCAAAGATGATGGGATTTACATTTGTTGAGGGTCAGTCGTTTGATAGCAAAAGTGAATCAAAGAATGCGCATTCTGTTTTGGTAAACGAAACGTTCGTCACTAGCTCTTCCATGACAGAGCCGATAGGTAAGGTATTGTATATTGATGACCATGAGTTTACCATTGTTGGCGTTATGCGAGATTTTCACTTTGAACCCTTCACTGAGTTGATCAAACCATTGGTGATTGCCTACGCTCCAGATTCACTCTATCGTCATGTTGCGTTTCAATATGCTGCCGGTGATAAGAAAACTGCCGAGCAACAGCTTAAGAAGACATGGAAAGAGATTTCACCGGAGAAGCCTTTGCTTATGTACGAACAAGCTTCTGTTTTTGACAATGACTTTCGCTCGTACGACACGGCTACCAATGTGATGAAGAGCGCGGCATTGATCACGGTATTGATCGGTGTCTTCGGATTATTTGGTTTAAGCTCTCTTACCCTCTCGGGAAAAATGAAGGAACTGGCCGTAAGAAAGGTCATGGGCAGCAACGATAAGCAACTGGGTTGGATCTTGAACAAGGAAATCATCTGGTTACTTGCCATCGCTTGCGGATTGGGAATGCCCTTGAGTTACTTCTTTCTAAAGAGTTTTCTGCTTGAAGTTTCCCTGTACGCCATGCCCCTGCGTCCTTCACTATTCTTAGAGACGCTGGCGGTAATGCTGGCAGTTGCCTTGTTGGCCGTCTCGTTTCACTTGTACAGGCTTACGAGGATTTCACCGGCAGCGCATTTGAGAGACGAGTAATCTATTCGAAGATCAATTGCAGTCCACTTTTACCTTGTCCACGGTAAATAACTGGAGTCAGATGAAAGGCG
>DAORAG010000160.1:0-6898 GCA_035344095.1 Cyclobacteriaceae bacterium
GAGTGGCAACACCTCCCTGGAAAAGTGGACACCAGAGTTGAGCGTGATACTAACTGAAGGCACACTTTCGGATCGTATCCTGGCCACCCTCGATGGCGACTACTCTCATGAGTCTATCAAGGCTGTTTACAAAAGACTGTGCGATTGTCTCGATCAAAATAAAGTCTTCCTACCGTAAAACAGAAATGACTTCAGATGACATCAGGCCAGTTTGGCAAAGAGTAATCTCCGATCCAATCATCCTGGTGTCCGTCCTTGCCACAGCGCTGGCTATCCCCAGGTTCATATGGTTGCTTAACGATCAATACAACCTCATCATTGGTATATTTCTCGTGATGTGGGTTTTACCATTCCTCTTCCTTACCAAAGAAGGCCGAACATCAATTGGAATCAACAAACCTCAACACCGCGCTTGGCTGCCAATCGCGTTTGTCATTGGTGCTGGTGCGGCAATACTAATTCATTTAATTGGATACGGATGGTACGGCACCACAGACCAAAACTGGTATGTCACCATCATGAACTCATTCAACAAAAATGATCTCATTGCCGATGTCAAACCCAATCCAGGTATTTTTCTACTTATCACTTTACCATCGATGATTTTTAGTCCTGTCGGGGAAGAATTTTTCTTTCGTGGAATGGTTCACGACAGTTTTGCCGCAGAATATGGCCAGACAAAAGCCACATTCATTGATGCCTCATTCTTCGGCATTACCCACCTGGCACATCATGGCCTGTTTTATTCTGCTACCGGGCTGAGCTTTCATCTTTCAGGCCTGGCGTGGGTCCTGCTGATGATATCGGTTTCCATCTTATTTTCATGGATGAGAAAAAAGTCGGGGTCGATTTGGGGAGCCGTTGTTTGTCACGCTGGTTTCAATCTTGGAATGATGTTCTCCATCGTGTATTTACTGCATGAGTAGATTTCATTTATTAATCACTTGTGAACATGCTGGCAACTCCATACCAGATGAGTTCACCACGTATTTCGTCAACCATCAGAAGGAATTGGAAGCCCATACCGGATGGGATCCAGGGGCCTGGGAGATCGCTCAATACCTGGCCAAGGCGTTTGACGCCAAATTATTTTCTATGCATACCAGCCGACTGTTGATTGAGCCCAACCGGTCCTTGCACCATCCACAGCTTTTCTCCGTTGTAACCAATGCCCTTGGTCATCAGCAAAAACAGCAACTGATCGATACCATTTATTTGCCCTATCGCAATCAAGTTGAAGCGTATATTCGCATCTCGCAAAAACCGGTGTTGCATTTGTCTATTCACAGCTTCACGCCAATTCTCCATCAAGTCACCCGAGAGGTGGATATTGGTTTACTCTTTGATCCGGGTCGGAATGAGGAGTCTTCCTTTTGCCGGTCTCTTCTCGCCAACCTGGAAAAAGTGGCTCCCAAACTTCGCCATCGATTCAATGAACCCTACCTTGGAGTAGATGATGGCTTTACGACCTACCTCCGTACCCGCTTCCCCGACCACCAGTACCTGGGGATAGAAATCGAGGTAAATCAAAGGTTTGTGCCGGACGTACTTCCTGTGGCTGAACTACTGGCCAAAACCATTACCCACACAATCAGTTAAGATTTCTCCAACTGGATGTCAAAAACTTGAGAAAAATCCTCGATTTTAGGATCAGGATAATCTCATGAAACGCATTCGGCTTTGGATCAGAGACTTGTTTGGCTTTTCCAGAAATGAAGCCAATGGATTTCTTGTGCTTTTGCCCCTGATGCTTCTGATCCTGTTGTCCAACTCCATTTACAAACAGTTTTTCTTTAGCCCTCCGGTCGCTGACCAACGCATCAGCCACGAGTTGGACAGCCTGGTGGCAAGTTGGGACTTTAATCCCAAGAAAACAGATGAAGCAGCCGGATACGAATTCTTCCCTTTCGACCCCAATAGTGCAGACGAAGACGATCTCAATGCATTGGGTTTCGGACCACTCACAAAAAGAATCTTAAACTACAGGGCAGCAGGAGGAAAATTCAAAGAACCCCACGACCTTCTCAAACTCTATGGGATGGATTCGTCTTTTTATCTTGCCCTCGCGCCTTATGTAAAGATTGAAAAAGTTAAGAAAAGGGAGTCACCACGGCCCTCAGAAAAGAGAGCAGCCAAAGAGATAGTTATTTATGATCTTAACGAGGCAGACACCACTGCCTTCAAAGCCATAAGGGGGATTGGAAGTGTACTGGCACAAAGGATTGTCCGCTATCGATCAGCGCTGGGTGGTTTTGTCTCGACCGCCCAACTGAAAGAGGTATATGGTTTGGACTCCTCTGTTGTAGCATTAACGTTGCAACGTTTTCGTTTCAACGAAGATTTTCGGCCTTCGCAGATTGACATCAACAAAGCAACAGAAAAAGAGCTTTCTTCTCACCCCTATATTCGTCCCAAATTGGCCAAAACCATCATTACCTACCGTTTTCAACATGGAAGTTTCGGGGAGATTGCCGACCTTTTGAACCTGGAATTGATGGATCAACAAACATTTGATCGTGTCAAGCCCTACTTGAAAGCAGAATGACCGAATGGCCCGAAAGGAGAACCACATACTTAATTCCTACCTCAGGAAGCTAACCAACCTTTCCGCCAACAACCGGTCGATCTTTCTTCCGCGCGCTAACTCCGACCAATTCATCGATCTGCATTCATTAAGTCAGCTGAATGGCGAAAAATCGTTCACTACCATTGAGGCCCTTATTGCCGGCAAGGCCAAGAAAATCTGCCCGCTGGTAGACACCAGAATGGAAGCTGCCAACGAGGCCAGCAAAAGAATCAAAAGACTACACCGACTCGATCAGCTTATCTTCGAGGAGCGCGGATCCAAAGACCTTCATCTGGGATGGCCGTTCGCGAGGGGTAAGTTTATGGATGGCACCATGGTGAGATGTCCTCTGTTGTTCATACCCGTAGAACTGAAAATCGAAGGTAATCAGTGGATGGTGGCAGTAAGGGAAGACGCTGACATCACGCTGAATAAATCCTTTCTCCTCGCCTACTCATTTTATAATAAAATCCAGGTTGAAGAATTTCTATTGGATGAAACTTTTGAAGAAACAGATCGGGACAGCACCGTTTTCCGAACAGCCCTCTATCAATTGCTTCAAAAGAGTTCGGTCGACATCCACTTCAATCCGGATAACTACCGGGATGAACTGGACTTTTTCAAAAACTTTACCCAACAGGAGTTTGATGAAGCTCATCACAATGGAGAAATCAAACTTTTTCCTGAGGCGATATTGGGCATTTTTCCGCAGGCAGGTTCGTACCTGGTTCCCGACTATGTAGACCTGATCGAGAGCAACAAAATTCCCAGTCTAGAAGAATTTTTTATCGGAAAGAATCAGGCGGAACAGCAATCACTGCTCTTCTCCAACTTCATTCCGCTGGTAAAAGAAGAAAAGCTATTCACCGGCTTTCCGTCTGATGCATGGCAGGAGAATATCATCAAAGCATCCAAGATCGGGTATTCCATCGTAGTGCAGGGTCCGCCCGGTACAGGCAAGTCGCAATTGATCAGCAACCTGATATGTGATGCCATTGCCTCGGGGAAGAAAGTGCTGGTCGTTTGTCAAAAAAGGGCTGCCCTTGATGTGGTGTACAATCGATTAAAATCGATACAACTCTCGGATTACCTTGCGCTCGTACACGATTTCAAAAACGACAGGAAGGAGATCTTTGCAAAAGCGGCAAAGCAAATCGACCGGGTAGACGAGTACAAGCAGAAGAACAACAGCCTCGATGCCATTCAGATGGATCGAAAATTTCTTCAGGTGTGTCATCGGATTGATCAGATCGTTGAAGAATTGGATGAGTTTAAGAAAGCACTTTTCAATGACGCTGAAAGTGGCGTGACCACAAAAGAACTTTACCTCCAGTCCAATCCGGAAGAAGCCACCATCAACCTGAAACAGGAGTACCAAAATCTACTTGTCAATGAAGTAGCTCCACTGGTGAACCGAATGGAGTCTTATGGTCACTATGCCTCCACCTTTGACCGTGACGACTATTTGTGGCGTGACAGAAAATCATTTTCTTCATTTGGTGTGACCGACCTCAAGGAAATGCAGGATATACTGCAAAGTCTACCCGGCACTGTCGAACAACTTTTTGGTTCTGTTCGCGACCAGATAGGCGCAACGCTAGACTGGGAGCAATGCGAGGAATTACTGGAAAGAGAGGAAGAGATCAAAGAGATGCTCGGCATCCTCTCCGATGACAGCACGTATGCCTACCTGCAAGCGATGATCGAAGAGTCGGACGAGGAAACCAGCGCCCTATGGCTCACCAACATTGAGCGCATCACCCTGGCTTGCTTCGAAGAGGACGGTCCGGAGTCCTCTCTGCCTTCTGCACAACTGGGCAGCCTGCAACAAGCCTTGTATCGCAGCATGAAAGCGCGCAGGAGTTTGATCGGATTGATCCGCTGGGAATTGTTCTCCACAGACAAGTTTCTTATCAAACGTGCATTGGTGGGTAATGCGCTCGAAAACAACCGAAAGGCATTTAAGAAACTGGAGGCCAAGTTGGACCGAAGGCTGAACCTCGAACACAACCTCTCTAAACTGAGACCAAAGGCCTGGCTAAAAGACATTCCCGAAAAGGTAGACGAGAGGTTGATCCGTGACTGGTTCGCCAAACAGAAAAACGCCATCAAGGCCAAGCAGATATTTAAGTCCATACGAGGCATCAACAACTTTATAGACCTCACCAAATTGTCGAGACAAGAAGTGGGCAACAAGATCCAGCATCTGTTCAAAATACTGGCTGTGGTTCCTGCTTTGAAGATAAAGTGGAATGCCTACCTCACCACCAATCAGCTGAACCTGCTGACCCGACAACCGGAACGAAGCGCAGACTATCTCGCCATTCTCAAAGACGATTTTGATGCATTATGCGAGTTCGACTCTATTAAGGACAACCTCACACCCGATCAACGCAATATCTTGTCCAAGCTCCACGACAAGATGGAAGGATGGAAACCAAAAGAAATCCGCAAAGTCTTTATCAATAGTCTCGGCCTTGCCTGGATTGACCACATGGAGACCAAGTTTCCAATCCTTCGCATGGTGTCGTCAGGAAAGCTTAGGCTTCTCGAGAATGAATTGCAGGAGTTGGTGAACGAGAAACAAAAAATCAGTAACGAGATTTTGCTGTTGCGTGCGCGCGAGCGGGTAGCTGATGATTTGGAATTCAACCGACTCAATAACCGTGTCACTTATCGTGACCTTTACCATCAGCTCACCAAAAAGAAAAGGATTTGGCCAGTACGTAAAGTATTGAGCGAATTTGAAAGTGAGATCTTCCGACTTCTTCCCTGCTGGCTGGCATCTCCTGAGTCTGTGTCAGCCGTATTCCCTCTTCGGGAAATGTTTGATCTCGTGATCTTCGATGAAGCCTCGCAATGTTTTGCGGAGCGAGGCATCCCGGCCATGTACCGGGGAAGGCAGGTGATCGTTGCAGGGGATGATAAGCAGCTTAAACCCAATGATCTTTATCGCATCAGATGGCAAAGTGAAGAAGAAACAGAAGCCGACCTGGAAGTAGACTCCCTTCTGGCATTAACAGAGCGATACCTTATGCAGCTTCCGCTGAAGAGTCACTACCGAAGCCAATCTCTTGAACTCATCGATTTCTCCAACCAGTACTTCTATGATGGTCAGCTTACGCTGCTACCGCATGCGGACAGCGCAGGGAATCAATCACCGGCTGCCATCTACCATAAGGTAGAGGGCACATGGGCCGGCCAAACCAACGAGGCCGAAGCAAGCGAGATCGCGCTGCTGGTAGCCAAAATTGTTAAGGAAACGCCTGATAAAGAAATCGGCATTGTCACCTTTAATGCTCCCCAACAGATGCTGGTGATGGACAAGATTGAGGAAAAGCTGCTAGGTAAAAAGATTGCCATTCCCGAGTCACTCATCGTGAAGAACATCGAAAATATTCAGGGTGACGAAAAGGATATTATCATCTTTTCCATTGGGTACGCACCGGATGAAAAGGGAAAACTCAGTTTTCAATTTGGAAGCCTGAATGTGGCCGGAGGCGAGAACCGGTTAAATGTAGCGGTGACCCGTGCGCGAGAGAAAGTAATTGTTGTGTCAAGTGTCTATCCCGATCAACTTGCTGTTGACGATCTTAAAAATGACGGCCCAAAACTCCTGAAAAGGTATTTGCAGTATGTAATGGATGTATCCGAAGGAAAGTTCAAACCTTTCATTGCCAAAGCTGACGTCAACACAACACAGTGGTACCTGAAAGATATCATTCAGCAATGGGGAGCAGAAAAATTCCAGGACAAACAATTTCAAAAAGATGCATTGCCCTTTGCAGATGTATCTGCCATGCTTGAAAACGGCAAGTCAGGTCTGATCCTTACGGATGATGAACTCTATCGGCAAAATCCGTCCGTCAAAGATTTACATGCTTCTCTGCCTCACCTGCTCGAACACAAAAAGTGGAAATATTTACGTACGTTCAGCCGCACGTATTGGCAGGATCACGACAAGTTCTTTAACGAAGTCGCGAAGTTTGTGTCACATTAAATCGTGAATTCACAAAACTGACCAACTCTTCGAGTTGTCCGGATTTAACCTCACCCCTTTGAAGTTTTCCTGTCAGGACAATAGGATTACCCCTCTCCATATGGAGAGGGGTTTCACAAACCGTGCGATACTTTAACTTTTGACGGGGTGAGGTCTGCAACCGCAGTCCGGTGTCCTTTTCTACTTCCTATAATCCAATGCAGGCGCGCGATCTCCGATCAGCGCCTCGTACTTAAATCCTTCCGTCTTGGTTCTGAATTCCTTCCACGCATCCGCGAGCAGAGTTGGATTGGAGAACAGATCGATCGCGGTCATGGCCATTGACTTGGCTG
>DAORAG010000161.1:0-6897 GCA_035344095.1 Cyclobacteriaceae bacterium
CCCAATTTCCAATGTCCATTTGTTCGCTGGGCCGTTGCGATCAGTTTTATTGCCTGATTGCCTGATCGGGCAGAGGAAAGTTGTGTTGTAGTCACGTTGTCGATTCCTTCAAGGTTTATTTCTTTGATCGTGCCGTCAAAGTCGGTGGCAGATCTCATAATGATGTACAGTTTGTTGGCAGTGTCCTGCCCACTGATGTCGAGAGAAGGGTCGGTTTCTGCTGCGCCAATTCTTTGTGCTTCAATAATTGCATCGTTCATCATCCTGCCTTTCTCCATTTCTTGCAGAACAAAATTCGAAGTAGCGTTAAAAATTCCTCTTATTTCTGTTATTGAGGTAGCTTTTAGGTCCCTTTTCAAAACATTGAGAACCGGTAAGCCACCACAAACGGTCGCGCTGTAGGCTATCGACACATCTTTTTCTTTCGCTAATTGAGTGATGCCGTCATAATCCATTACCAATGGTCCCTTATTGGCCATCACCACTTTCCATCCACTGTTGATAGCGCTTCTTACTGTTGATAATCCCGGCTCACCTGTAACCAGATTGACGGGCGAGGCTTCCACCAGAAGATCGGCCTCGATGTGTTTGGTGATAGAATGAGTGGCAGCGTTTGGTATGTAGCCTTTCAGATGTTTTGTGCTGTACCCATTAGTTTTTAATGAATAGAGCTCATCGATAGCGAACCCATTTTTATTTACGGCTATACCTTTGGAGTCGGCAACGCCACAAATTTTAAAACTTATTCCATATTGTGATTGGATATCCTGCTGCTTCATTTTCAGGATTTGCAGTAGACTTCTGTTGACATTGCCCAATCCTATCAACACCACACTTACTTCCCGCATATTTTAGTACTATGCGTTTGCCATTTCTTTCAATGCACTTACGAACACATCCAACTCCTTCGGAGTAGTGTATATGTTGGGTGTGATACGGCAGCCATGCACATTAGCGCCATCGATGGCAACCGTGTAAATTTTGTATTTCTTCATCAAGGTGTCAGCCAAATCATGTGGTTTCATACCCTCTATTCCCACGTTGGCGATACCACACGATTTTTTTGGATCGACAGGTGTATTCACAATTATTCCGGGAACGTTCCGCACCTGGTCCGACCAATAACGCTGTAAATACCTCAGTCGTTCTTCTTTTCGTTCACGGCCAATTTTCAAATAGACATCTATTGACTTGGAAATGGCAAGATCAGTATGCACTGGGTGAGTGCCGATGTGATTGAGTTGATAGATATCCTGTTCTTCACCTTCTCCTTCTGCCAGCAGGGGCCACACTTTATTTACATTCCCCTTTTTAACATAAAGGAAGCCTGCGCCTAACGGTACTCCCAACCACTTATGGAGACTTGTTCCATAGTAATCACAATCCAGGTCTGCAATGGAGTAATTGATATGGGCAAACGCATGTGCTCCATCCACCATTACTTGAACACCCTTACTGTGGGCCATGTCACAGATTTTTCGCACGGGAAGGATGTGACCGGTGATGTTGATCATATGACAAACCATCAACAGTTTAGTTTTGTCGGTGATGGCGTTGGCATAGAGTTCTACAATTTCTTCATCAGACTTGGGATGATTGGGAACGGACACGATCTTATTAACAACGCCAAATCGCTTTGCCACCAGTTTGAACTGGTTGAGCATGGCACCATAGTCTTGCTTCGCCATCACTGCCTCATCACCTTCATTCCAGTGAATCCCTGAAATCACAAGGTCGAGTGATTCAGTTGTATTCCGCGTGATGATCAATTCCTCCCTGCTGCATCCCGCCAATTCAGCGAGCTTGGCCGCCATGGCTTTTTTGTTATCCCATTGCACGGTGCGCATGTAATAGGAGCCCTGGTAGTTTACTTCGCGTACATGACCAATAAAAGTTTCCAAGGTTTCCTGCGGAAGAAAACAATAGTATCCATTTTCAAGGTTGATGTAGTCTGGTTTTAGCTTGTAGCCAGATCTGATTTTGGCCCAAAAGTCTTCGTCTTTAGCAAGCTGAGTAGGAGGTATGTGTTCAACCTTGCTAAGCAGGGATTCCATTGCACTTACCGTGGGCGAAACACCCAGGCCCATGAAAGTGAGATTCTTGAGAAAGGTTCGTTTGTCCATGACAGGTGGGGTTAGGATGTTTTAAGATAGAGAGATCATCGAAATAATACAATTACAATGACAAGTGTCTACTTCGTGTCACAGTTTGTATCCGACCCTGAGTACCCGTGTTACATCAAAATTCCACCGATTGGGCTAATGAACAAAGGACAAGGAGGGTAGATAATAAGCAGTTCTGCAAAGTTGTTTTCATGACGGGCTGATTAACCTGGTCATGAAAAGTAACTTATTTCCTGACCCTCCGAAAGAAGGAAATGATGGCCGGATGTCTTTAAATCGCTTCAGCCACAGGTTGATTATTTTCGGGTGCCAATGTGGCCGTATTTGATTTAGGCTTTTCGACCTCATTATTGATGAAGTACATCAACAAAATGGAAATCAGCATGGTGACAATTACCACAAATCCGAGCAAATCATATCGCTGAAGTGGTCCATTGTCTACCTGAACGACAATCATACCTGCCACCGCGGCAGCTACGCCTCCTGATATTTGTTGAATGGAAGAACTGATACTCATAAATGCTCCACGATCCTGTGGTTCCGGAATACCCGTCATAAGTGCGGATGCTGAAATCATGCGTGACGAAATACCAACAAACATGATCATGCTCATCCCAACAACTATCCAGAGTGGGGTGATTCCAAAGTGGGTGTAGATGGCTACCACTGTCATGCTCAAAAGAGTGCCGCCAACGAAAATTTTGTACTTCCCAATCTTATCACTCCATCTTCCTATTAAGGGGCCAAACGCAATAGAGGTTACTCCGGTGATGCCGTACAGAATAGGTAGTTGTTCAAGTGTGAGTCCCAGATTATGAATACTAAAGGCGCTTCCAAATGGCATCAACATGTAACCACCAGTTGCCAGTAGGGTAGTGGCGAGAAATGCTTTTAGGTATCGAGGCACAGAAGCCGTGCGTATAAAATGCTGAAAGGGATTTCGATCATTCTTTATTTTCAAGTGATCCGTTACCGGTTTCATGTAGATTGAAATCAGGATACCGGCAAGCGTTCCAACGATAGCAATCATCCAAAACGGTGCGTGCCATCCAAAGTTATTGGCAAGTATTAGTCCAATGGGAAGGCCTAGTACTTGTGCACCAGCGAATGCCATTTGAACAAAGCCCATCACACGACCACGCACTTCCAGTTTGAATAAATCAGTGATGATGGCGAAGCTAATAGATCCAACTACACCACCGAAAATTCCAGTAACCACGCGTGCTGCGAGCAGCATCTCATAGTTTGGCGCCAGCGCACAAAAAAGGGTGCCCAGCATAAAGCCGGTGTAAAAGAACATTAATAGTCTTTTACGGTCATACTTATCGGCAAACCCTGCCGCCATAAGACCGGAAGCACCTGCACTAAACGCATAGGCAGACACCACCATTCCAAACTTAGAGGGAGGAATGCTCAACTGATCCATCAGCATAGCACCAAGTGGTGACAACACCATGAAATCAAGTACGATGGTGAACTGCAGGAATGTCAATACTGTAATAATGAATACCTGGTAAGGTGAAAACGTTTTGCTTGAAAATACTTTCTTCATTCTTTCACTCATTAATCGGGAAGTTCTTCACATTGATAACCTGCAAGACGCACCACCTCAATTATCTCATCGGCATTTTCACGAAGGCTCTCAATCCTCAACACCTTGTCAATATCCTCGATATCAACTGACCAGTTTAAAATGGCGGCTGAAGCATCCATTGCCGGAGCAATCGTTTCTATGTCAGAGAGCGAGTTCAAGTTCGTTCGGAAGACGAAGATGGTTACCGATAATTTTTTGCTCTGATGAAGTTGCGTAAATAGGGATGAGTGCATGCAATCAGGGTTTTAGCGCTTTGAGTACCAGATCCAATGTTTGATTCATTTGTTTTGACGATAACTGATATTTATCGTTGACATAACTTTTGCCTTGCGTGTGGAACTTGATCAACTGATACAACGGAGCAAATGCAACTGACCAGTACACTTCAAAGGGGAGCTTGATGATTTCTCCTTTCTCAATAGCCCCACATACAAATTGACTCATCTTTACTTTGAAATCTCCGCCCACTTTCTTCATCACCTCATTGTACAGTTGTGAATAACGAAGTTGCTCCACAAATTCTACTTTGATAGGGTTGTCGATGAAATACTGAGCCCTGTTCTTCCATTGTGTTTTGAGGCCTTCGGCAAAAGACATCTCGGGAGTGAAATTCTTCATGCTACGGTCCAACAAGTCTCGCGTCACCTCGGCACCCACACTTATAATCAAATCCTCTTTGTCTTTGTAGTAGATATATATCGTTGCGGGAGACACCCCAACCGCTTTCGCCAGTTTTTGAATACTGAATCCATTTAGACCCTCCTTGGCAATCATGGTGATCGCTTCTTCTTTGAGGGCATCAATTTTGTCTTCGTCCCGCGTTCTCACGCGGCAAATATAAATGAATGTTCATTTAGTTATCAAATAATCTTCCCGTTATTTGGAGTGTGCTACCTGTTTTTGATGAATTACTTCTTGAGAATGAACCTGCCCGTTGGGGAGTCGAATTCGAATTGGGTGGTGATAGACTCGCCAGTATCAGCGGAGTATTGCGTGTGTTTGATCACGCGGCCAACTTGAGGCAAGCGATAGTATTCGTTATAGCCTTCGGCAACCGAGATGGCCGGAAGAACATCTTTCGACACGTCAACGAAGTCATTGTTTTGCCATAAAAAGAATCTCGGAGTTGATCCCATGTACTGGTCCATATGGGGAGGATAGCTTCCAAATCCGCTGACCGCAATGACGTAAGCGTTATCTGATTTTTTAAACAAAGCAACTTCTGAAGTGAAAAGCCCTTCACCGGTCCCCTCGTCCTCGATATTCAAGTATCCGTTCCTGATGTCGACAGTAGAGGGGTATAGGCGCACTTCATCCAATGATCCTGAGTAGTCAAACTCATCGCCCAGATTTTCAACACAAACATATTTCCCATCGTGCTGCACGAATATGTAAATGTCGTCCACTAGATTTTTCCATTGAAGGAGTGCAAAGTAGTCAATGATATTTGCCGGGTTGGTGATAGGCGGCTCTTCAGGAAGATCATTATCTATGACAGCTTCAGCTTCCTGGTCATTGCTTTCCTGAGGGGTTTCTTGCTTTGATCCACCACAGGCGAAAAGAATAACGAGCAGTAACAGCGGAGTGAATTTCATAACGTGAGGGATTGATCACCCTAATTTAGGGCTTCAAATCGAACAGGGCAACGCTGATTTCAACGCTGCCCTTCCCCACACAACACAACTTCGCTAATCGTGTATTTTATCCCAGTTTGAACACCAAGGGTATTACAATTCGGGTACGTACTGGATGTCCTCTTTGAAGACCCGGCTTCCACTTGGGTGACTTAGCGACTACGCGCAGGGCCTCTTCATCGCAACCAGCGCCCATTCCTTTAAGCACTTGCAGATCGGTGAGTGAACCGTCCTTGGCAACGATTGCCTGTACAAATACTTTTCCCTCAATGCCCATCTGGCGTGCGTTTCTCGGATAATGAAGATTGTCTTTGATAAACTTTGCAAAAGCACCAGTTCCACCCGGAAATTGGGGATCTTCCTCAACAATTAAAAAAACCTCATCAGTCTCTTCTTTCGCCATTTCTTCAACATGAGTGACTTTGATGGCGTCAGATGTTTCTTTCATCTCCACATCTATCACTACATCGATTTCTTCTGCAATTTCTTCCTCATCCGGCACTTCAACGATCTTTGGAGTGATCGAAGGTGCTGGGGGAGGAGGTGTTTGTTCCGTTACAGGAATTTCTAATAGCTCATCACCAACGGTATCGTATTGTGCCAAATCTACAGATCCACCGTCTCCTTTTGATTTCCATTCAAAAGCGGTGATCACTACACCGAGAGATATTGTCAACGAAAGAGAAAACAATACTCCGCGCAAGCGATGAACATCTGCGGCCGGATTCTTTTTGAGTTCCATATTCTAGTTTACTTCTACCGCGCTTAACGGTAGAGTCGAAATAAAGATTTGATTTTTCGGCTATTAATTTTTTGTTAACTACTTACCGTGAGGTAGTATTTGTATGTCATCGCAAGGAAGCCGAGAATATTATATTGCCAGCCCCGCCTCACAAGAACACTTCAACTGTTAATGACTTATTAGGCGAATGAAATTTGTTTCGTTTCAGAAGAAAATTTTGTCTCCTTTTCGCGATTTCACGGTATACGATGGCGTACGATTTCGAACGAATCTGACCGGTTTTGCTGTCTTTATCGAAATCGAAAACCAGTAAAAACGCTGTTTTTGCTCTGTTTCAGCATATGGCATGATTGTTAATACTACAAATAGGAATTAATTGAACTCCATGAAAAAATATCAATTGGGCGAATTTGAGGAGATCGTAATGTTGACAGTTGCAGTTCTTCACAACGATGCCTATGGCGTGTCGATCAAAAAGGAAATAGAAACAAGGTTGTCCCGAAGTGTAAGCGTAGGCGCACTTCAGACAGCGCTGAAAAGGTTAGAGGACAAAGGATACCTGAAGTCGAAAGAAGGAGATGCTACTCCTGAGCGGGCAGGTCGTCCCAAAAAATATTTCCAAATCACAGCGCTTGGAAAACGCGCGATGGAATTTGTAAGGGAAACGAGGGAGGAGCTTTGGCGAGCAATTCCGAATGTGGCCTGGGATTCTAAAATGATATTTTAATTATGATAAGAAGAACCGTACCACCTCGCATCCTTCTTCGGCTTTTTCGTTGGTATTGCCAACCCGAGCTCCGTGAT
>DAORAG010000162.1:0-6893 GCA_035344095.1 Cyclobacteriaceae bacterium
CGGCAATTGATCGATTGACCACTGCCCAATTTTTGGTTTCAATTGCTGTCCGTAAATTCTATATTTGATTAAGCCCCTACAACTATGAAAACGCTCTTATTCCTTTATCTGTCTATTTGTCCGTTGTTCTCCGCAATTACGTATCCGGAAAACCTCTTCGTGAACGATTTGCATGGAGCATGGGAAACATCAAAAAGCGGCACAAAAGTCCTTTGGATAATTACCGACAAACATTTCTCAATCACTTACTACAAAGCTGATGAATATCTTTCTACTGAAGGCGGAGAATGGGAGATCGCGTCAAACAGTGAGATCAAAATAATGTGGGAGTACAACACCCAGATGCCTGATCTGATTGGCACCACCAAAAATATTTCTATAAAACAAAAGGGATCGGACCTTACGGCCGATGGAGCTCAATGGAAAAGAGTGGACAATGGAACTCCCGGAAAACTTGAGGGTGCCTGGTTGATCACCGGCCGTTATCGAGATGGTGAACTAACTGAAAGAACACCTGGTGCAAGGCGCACGATGAAGATTTTGTCCGGCACAAAGTTCCAATGGATAGCCTACAATGTGGAGACCAAAGAATTTTTTGGAACAGGGGGAGGATCGTACACCACCAGGGATGGTAAGTACACAGAAAATATCGAGTTCTTTTCTCGCGACAATTCGCGTGTTGGTGCCAGTCTTCAATTCGACTATGCCCTGGAAAATGGAAAGTGGAGACATAGCGGCAAGAGCAGCAAGGGCGAACCGCTGGATGAGGTGTGGACAAAGCGCGATGTACTTGGTATTTAATTAATCAATTTTTTTCATGATGTCATTCGTTATGAACAGATCTGCGGGGATCTTGTGTGTGGTGTTGCTATGGGCTGCTGTGGTGCAAGCCCAACCTAAGATTGCACCTGAGGTCTACGGAAATCAAATCTCAGCCGAAGATCTAAGAAAATATTTGACAGTCATTGCTGCTGACTCAATGGAAGGCAGAGCGACCGGGTCGAGAGGACAGGCAATGGCGGCTGAGTATATCAAATTACATTTTAAAAAAATTGGACTTGATCCAATCACTTCTGATTTCTATCAAAAGGTTCCTCTCTTTGCAATGGCGCCAGGTCAATCACTTCTTTCCGACAACGACCAGCAGTTTTTAAATTTTAAGGACTTTGCCTACCTGGGTATTGGGCCGGTAAAAGAAGATCGTGTCCCGTTGATTTTTGTTGCAAATGACAATGTTTCGGTAGCTGATGATCTTGATGTTGATGGAAAAGCTGTTTTGATTGTTAGTAACAAACGAAGCAATGAACTTCCTGTACAGAGCCTTTTGGATCGTGGCGCGGCACTGGTGTTGATGTGTATATCAAAGGATGATCAGGCATTCCTTCAATATGCAGGACGCATACAAAGTCACCTTGCATCTTCTCGGCCATCTCTTAATAAACCCCAGGCTACTTCCGAGTTTGAATCTCTTGTTTTTGTTTCTCCTTCTTTGGTGGAAAAACTTTTCAAAACCCCGGTAGACAAACTGAAATCCATTGCCGATCAGTCGGCACTTGAAAAGATTAAACCCTCACAAATCAGCTGTGAGCTACGCAATGAAATCAAAGAGATTGAAACGGGAAATGTACTTGGATTTCTGGAGGGCACCGATCGCAAGAATGAAGTGATCGTTGTTACAGCGCACTATGATCATATCGGTGTGTTAGATTTCGGGAATGGCGACCGAATCAATAACGGAGCTGACGATGATGGATCGGGTACTGTAGCGGTGATGGAACTGGCCAGAGTTTTTGCGAAAGCTAAAAAGGAGGGGAATGGCCCTCGAAGAAGTATTTTGTTTATGACCGTGACAGGTGAAGAAATTGGTTTGTTCGGTTCTTACTATTATACAGAGAACCCGGTCATTCCGCTTGATCAAACAATGGTCAATCTTAATATTGACATGATTGGGAGGACAGATGAGGCACATATACAAACTCCAGAGTATGTTTATGTCATTGGTGCAGACAAATTGTCAAAGCAGCTAAACAGTGTGAGCGAGGAGATAAACCGGCAATACACTAATCTGATGCTTGACTATACCTACAATGATGTTAACCATCCATCCAACCTTTACAAGAGGTCTGATCATTGGAACTTTGCCAAGAATGACATTCCAATCATTTTCTATTTTGATGGAATCCACAAGGATTATCATCGCCCGTCTGATGAAATAGACCTGATTGAGTTTCCTTTGTTCGAAAAAAGAGTCAGGCTTGTGTTTTACACTGCCTGGGAACTGGCCAATCGTGATAAGAAGATAACTGTTGACTAGGAATTAGTCCATGGGCACGTTCACGTGCCTTTCTGCATGGTATGAAGATCTTACCAATGGGCCTGATTCTACATACTTAATACCGCGCTTCAATCCTTCTTCCCTGTACATGGCAAAGGTGTCGGGATGAATGTATTCGGCTACTTCCAAATGCATTTTGGTGGGCTGCAAATATTGACCTAACGTGAGGATCATCAGTCCGTTTTCAACGAGGTCATCCATAGCTTTGAAAACTTCTTCTTTAGTTTCTCCCACACCCAGCATGATTCCAGACTTGGTTCGTTTTCCCGCAGCCCTAGTTCTTTTTATTTGCTCCAGACTTCTTTCATATTTCGCTTGCGGGCGAACAATTCGGTACATCCGCCCAACGGTCTCCATATTATGCGACACCACTTCCTGCCCGCCTTCGATCATCCTGTCGAGCGCTTCCCAGTTTCCCTTTACGTCAGGGATCAATGTCTCGATCGTGGTCTCTGGGCTCGCCTTTTTTGTTTCTACTACCGTCTGATACCAAATCTCAGCACCACGATCTTTGAGTTCATCTCGATTTACAGATGTGATCACCGCGTGCTTCACCCCCATTAGTTTGATTGCTTCCGCCACTCGTTTGGGTTCCTCTGTGTCATATTCAGGTGGTCTTCCTGTCGCCACGGCACAGAATGTGCAACTCCGTGTGCACACATTGCCAAGAATCATAAAAGTGGCTGTGCCTGCTCCCCAGCATTCTCCCATGTTCGGACAATTTCCGCTCTCACAGATAGTATGGAGTTTATAGTTGTCAACAAGCTTGCGCACTTTTGCATACTCCGGACCTACCGGCAACTTTACACGAAGCCAGTTGGGTTTGCGTTTGCGGGTCTCTTCAGCTGATATAACGGGCAGGTCTATCACTTCGGTTAATTAATAACTTCGAGAGGATAACAGTTTACTTTCCGATTAGTTCCTTATAGGCGGCAGCATCCAGAAGATCACCTACTTGCGAATCATCCGAAATTTCCATTTTAATCATCCAGCCATCTCCATAAGGATCTTCATTCACCTTCTCTGGGCTGCCGTCAAGGATGGAGTTTACCTCCGTCACTTTTCCGGCAATAGGCATGAAAAGATCCGAAACTGTTTTTACAGCCTCTACTGTTCCAAAAACATCGTGCTGCCCAACCTCTTGTCCTACAGTAGAAATATCGACATACACAATGTCACCAAGCTCACCCTGAGCAAAGTCGGTGATCCCAATGGTTGCGATGTTGCCTTCAATTTTTATCCATTCGTGGTCTTTGGTGTACTTTAGGTCTGCTGGAATGTTCATGTGGGTTCGTTAAGATTAAGTGGACTCAAAAATAACGGATTTTCGAAAAAGAACAGCATAAAGAACAGCCTCGGTCAGGGCTTGCTATTGAGCTAAATTGAATAATATCTTGAATCCTACGCGAGTGGTAGACCTTCGGTAAGAATTGGTGACCAAAGGCTCATTGACATTTCTGTCAACATAAAGTTGGATATTCAGTTTTTGGTTGACTACATAGTTGACATTGGGCCTTAGCTGGAAATTAATATTCCCATTGGTAATTGTATTCACCTGATCAATTTTCCTCTGAATGGTACGGTTGTTCGTCACACTCATGTTGAGCCGGAAGGTGATGTCATTTTTTATTGTAATTACTCTTCCCTGGCTTCTCCAAGGCATTTTCATGTTGTTTTTGGTATAGCCAATCTCCAGCGACCAGTCTTTGCTGTTTAGCTCAGTGATTTGTGCGTTGGAAATACTTAAGGCCAGATCGCGCTTGGTCTTGTATTCGAATCTTGCAGTAAGCTTCTTCTTCGTACGAAGATTGACTCCAATGAGTGGGGCGAATGTCTCAGAAATAAGTACCTGACTCACCACGTAGATAGGAATTAACTCACCAGACTCATTGACCACACTGGCAAACGCATTACTATTGTAATCTTCCAACGGAACATTCAACCCAACATCATCATATTCAAGCGATGTATTGTAATTAAGTACAGAGTAGTTTGATGAGTACGCGTGATTTAAGGTAATCGACTGGAAGATATCTTTGAGAGCGTCAATTTTTCCTAATCCGGTATAGTCTACACGCCAACCTGGAATTGGAATATTTGGGAACGGTGATAAACTGACCCTGTCTGTGCCTCTGTCCGTGTAAGCTGCGATGAAGGCGGGAATCAGTACATCCTGAGATTTGGTTTCGTAACCTTGTCCGGTGATGCCTGTAAACCTCGATTTGATTTCTTCAATATTCTTTTCAAACTGCTGGAATACACTGGACTCTGTGCTCGTATTATTTTTGAAAGCCGTTCGAATTGAAAGTATAGACACTTTATAAGATCCAACCCGATTCGGGCTAAGTGAAAGAAAAC
This sequence comes from Cyclobacteriaceae bacterium, assembly GCA_035344095.1. Taxonomy (GTDB): domain Bacteria; phylum Bacteroidota; class Bacteroidia; order Cytophagales; family Cyclobacteriaceae; genus ELB16-189. The sequence continues at coordinate 4,694 of DAORAG010000162.1, forward strand.
TATTGGCATCAGTATCAAACCTGAATAACTCTGTAAAAGTCGTATTGGTTGTTTTCTTAGCGTCCAGTTGAATTTTTAAATCCGTTGAAGGCTCAATGCTTGCTCGCAGGCCAAGATCGCGGGTCTCAACTTGACTGTATAATGTACTGAGGTTGGGACTTTCACTAAGCCATCCATTGTCCCTTGCCTTGAACCTGAAGTTAGGGTCTTGTTCTCCAAGGACAAACCCCCATCCCGGAGCCGACCAGCCCTTGTCCATTCCAAATAAATATGGCGATGGATTGAATCCGGGTAGTATAGTTCCCTGCGTAATGTTATACGTACCGGAAATATTTCTTACGGACATCAGCAATCGAAGGAATCCTTTTACGCCAGCGAGTTCTGGAGCTTGCTTAACGGTATCTGGTTTAGCCTGCGGTCGCTGGGTGGTGGAAGGGGGGCGTTTCGGTGTGTTAATATTTTTCAAGAAGCCAATCTTGTTGTACAACTTGGTCAGGTCGACCCGTCCGGTGACACCCTGATCACGCGTATTTTGTATGGTGTTGCCGAGCTTGAGGCTGTCCACACGTTCAAGTGGTGCTGCTCGCCATGAATAGCCAACGTTGTATCGATATTCAGCACCCAGCCAGTTGGTTGCCGGGAATTTGTCCAAAGGCAGCGTGTAGTTTGCCGTGACCGTTTGTTCAAAATTCTTCATCCGGCCAAATTTTTTCAGGTTGTTCAATACTGAGTCTTGCTTCTCTTTCGTGTCGATATCTCCGTCCGGCTCGTCAATGATGGCATTTACCCTGGAGTTGTAGTCCAGGCTTAACGCTTTTGTGAGATTCCATCTAACGTTATAAAAACGGTTGAACACAAAGAACTTCTGGAAATTTGGTTGTGCCCCGCCTTGATCCTGGATGGCATTGCGATACACAATTTTGCTGAACGATCGATCAAGCTCACCGCGTACTGAAATATTTCCTGGAACGGGATTGAAATTGAAGTCTTTGATTAACTGTAAGAATGGCGAAGAAAATAGCTTTGCCTCCTTGAAAGGTTCAAATCCCTGAAACTTTGGACTGTATTGCCAAGCCACCGCTCCCTTAATATTTCTCCTTGTGTTTTCAAGCAGGTTAAAATTGGTTTGAGTTGCTTCGGTGTAGGCGTAGGTGAAGGCAAAGTTTTCAATATCGTAAATGTGCTGACGTGCGTCTTTATTCACTTTGACTTTTCGCACGTTCGTAAAATTCAAACTTCTCCGAATCGACTGATCTTGTATCAGCTTTCGATAGGCCTCTCGTTCGGCCTCCGTGTTAAACGATCGCAGGGCTGCGTCCAGTCGCAGGTCGGGATTGGCCGGATCAAAATTGGGATTGATCGTGGTATTCTCATAGCTAATGAACATTGGTATTTTCAAACCCGATTTTTGCGGTAGCAACTTGTCCACATTGATGTTTGCAGAAACATCAAACGATGTCGTTTCCCCGCGTGCCCGTTCAGAAATTTTTGATTGTACTCCACCGTATCCAAAAGAAATGTGCTTGATGGAGCTTGTGATGGTGCCCAGGTCAGCAAGCTTGGTGCTCAGCACCATATTGGCAGCCCATCCTGCAGTGCGATCGAAATCCGTAAGGCGAAGTTCGTTCGCCCATAAACAAACATCACGCGGCAAGGCATCAGGTGTCCTTGGATTTCGAACTCCAATCATCAGCATGCGCACCTGACTTAAATCCGGACGTCCTAAGATTCGAAGCAAATGGCGACCCGATTGCTTTGGTCCTGAGCGAGGGAATGATTCTCCTAGTGGAAAACTTTCACGGTCGCGTTGTGCCTTTAGGGCATAGAGTTCATTCAGATCTATATCAATTTGGTTTTCTTCCGGCCATACGGATTCAATAGTCGCAGCTCCGGGTTGTGTTACCTTAAGTGGGATTTCGATTTCATAATAGTTTTGGTCGAAGTCTGTACCCATGCGGAGGAATGCGTGGAGTTGGCCGTCCTGCAGTCCTTGGCCGTAAGCTGAAAGAAACATTTTAACACGACCATAGTTGAAGAAGTCCATGGTCACGTTCTTGAAGATCGCGCGCGCATCGCCATCCTGGAGATCAGTTGCGCAAAGCTGAACTGCCTGCTCATTCAACCTTCGCTGAACAGTTGATGTTACATCCCGGTCACGTCTCAGAGGTGGGACATAAGCTGGTTTTTCAGAGTTTCCTGT
>DAORAG010000163.1:0-6819 GCA_035344095.1 Cyclobacteriaceae bacterium
CGTGAGAATGTCCATGTCTTTGGCAATTTTGGCCAGCACTGGAGCAGCACCGGTTCCCGTGCCTCCGCCCATTCCAGCCGTCACGAACACCATCTTGGTGCCAGTGAGCATTTCGCGGATTTGATCTTTGCTTTCCAGTGCAGCCGCGCGACCCACTTCGGGATTTGCACCGCAACCGAGACCTTCCGTGAGGTTGGCCCCTATTTGTAGTTTATAAGGAATGGGGCTGCTGTTGAGCGCCTGTAAGTCGGTGTTGCACACAACGAACTCGACATCTTTGATGCCTTGTGCGAACATGTGGTTGACCGCATTACTTCCTCCGCCACCCACTCCAATCACCTTGATGATCGACTGGTGATGTTTGGGGAGCTCGAATTTGTAAGCTATTCCAGACATGATGATAATTGTTTAGTGGTTAATTCTTTTAGTATTCGTTCTTGCCATCGAGATCATCGATCAACAATCCTTTCGTCTTATTCAGGATGTTGGTAAAGAAATCGGATGACGTTACTTTTTTCGTTTTGCCAACTTTAACGGTACGTGCTTCTTTGTATCGTTCTTCGCGCTCATCCAGGGAACGGAAACCTGACAGTACCAAGCCAACAGCTGTAGCGTACATTGGACTCTTCACTACTTCCATCTTGCTCTTGCCCAGGTGTTCATTGGGGTAACCAATGCGTGCATCCATCCCGGTCATGTATTCCACCAATTGTTTCAGGCAACTGAGCTGCGATCCACCACCAGTGATTACAATGCCTCCAGCAAGTCTATTTTCAAAACCTGACGCGAGTATTTCGGTGTGTGCCATTTCGATGATCTCCTCCATACGGGCCTGAATGATGTTTGAGAGGTTTTTAACTGAGATCTCCTTGGCTGTCCTGTTGCGAATGCCTGGGATTGACACGATCTCATTTGGACTCGCCTCTTCCGCGATGGCTTTACCAAAGCGAGTCTTCAACTGCTCCGCTTGCTTGGCCATCACCATCAAACCATGCTGAATGTCCGTGGTGAGAATATTTCCACCGAATGGAATCACTGCAGTATGTCTGATAATGTTGTCATAGAAGATCGCTACATCGGTAGTACCTCCGCCTATATCAATCAGGCAAACACCGGCCTCTTTCTCTTCTTCGCTCAAAACGGCAAGGCTTGATGCGAGAGGCTCAAGAATCAGGTCTTCGATTTCCAATCCTGCCCTGCGCACGCATTTGTTGATGTTGTTAATCGCGCTGGTTTGTGCGGTAATGATGTGAAAGTCGGCTTCCAGCTTCACACCTGACATGCCAACAGGATCCTTGATTCCTTCTTCGTAATCAACCATATAGTCTTGCGGCATCACGTGGATGATCTCGCTTCCAGGAGGGATGACGATGCGGTACATGTCTTCTGTCAGTCTGTTCACATCTTCAATACTGATCTCATCATCTTTGGAGTTGCGTGTGATGCTTCCATGATGAATTGAACTGCGGATGTGCTGGCCCGCGATACCCACATTGACAATGCCAATGTCGATACCGGACATGTCGCTGGCCTCCTTAATAGCCTTTTCAATGGCGAATACAGTCTTGTCGATGTTGGTGACAATCCCTTTGATCACGCCTTCGGACTCCGCCTTGCCCATGCCCAATACTTCGAGCTTTCCGTAGGCATTCTTGCGACCGACTATGGCACAAATTTTTGTGGTGCCTATGTCAAGTCCTACTACTATTTTTTCATGTTCCATGGTTGTAAATCGTTATTAGTGGTTGTGCTTTTATTTCTTTGTTGTTCGTTGTCAGTTGTTCGTTATCTATTCTGCGATTACTTGTCCTTCGTATTCTACATTTACACGCTCGTACTTAGTCCATCCCCGTTGCGGTAGTATCTCCTTATAAAAAATCATCAGCTTCCTGAACTTCGTTTCGATATTCTCAGGTTTGCCAAACTCAACAAGCTGACCTGTAACCTGTGGGTAGATGAATATCTTACCGCTCTCATTAATATCCAGTTGGGCTACTTGTGCTTTCCAAAACATATCTTCCTGAATAAACTCAATCATCTCCATTATCTGCATGCCAAAGTCCGACTTCAGAATATCTCCTTGTTCGATCAGTTCTGCTGCTTTACTCCCGGTGATTAATAGTATGCGTGATGAATATTTTTCAGACGTCCTCATCACCTTTCCGTCTTCCGCGATATAGGCATCGGGTCCGTTATCCCTAATTAATCTCGCGATGGGCCGCCTTAACTTGACGTTGACAGTAACGTTCCCCTTTACATCTCCAAAGATTTCTGCTTTAGCTATATGCTTATCTCCTTCCAATCTTTTCTCGAGTGATCGAAGATTGATTCGGTCAATACTCTTGCCAATCATCGTTTCACCACTGCTCTCAATAATCTGAAGAACGTCTGCCTCATCGATGAAATGGTTTTCGCGCGTGTTTTCAAGCTCAACCACGATATTTTTACAAACCACTCCTGATTGCTTGCGTTCGCTGAATGCAATAAGGAAAAAGATACCAACCAATGCAGTGATAATTTTGGCCTCCGTACGAATGTTGAATTTGAATTTATTTTTCATAATCCTATTTCAAATACTTACCCTCCAACATCTTTTTTATTGGTTCTACACAAGTGTCGATATCCCCCGCACCGATAGTTGCCAGCACTTCAATGTCCATATCCTCCAATCTACTCACCACATCACCCTTACTACATCTCACCTTAACGTTGCTAGTGATATCATCGAAAAGCATATCTGACGAAACTCCTGGTATTGGCAGTTCTCTTGCCGGATACAAATCCATGAGCAGCACTTCATCGGCCAGGCTCAGACTTTTTGAGAAGCCTTCTGCGAAATCGCGCGTACGCGTGTAAAGGTGAGGCTGGAATACCGCAGTCACCTTCTTGCCCTTGTACATCGACTTCAATGACTTGAGGAACGCTTCAATCTCCGTTGGATGATGTGCGTAGTCGTCAATATAAACCAACCCGGGAGTATTGATAATGAACTCAAATCTCCTTTTCACTCCTTTGAATGACTCCAGGGCTTCTTTGATTTTAGTGTTGCTCACTCCGAGTTCATTCGCCACAATCGCTGCTGCAATTGCGTTCTCCATATTATGAAAACCAGGGACGCCAAGCTTAATGTCTTCAATTTCAGAGTCGAGCCCTGATAAATTGAATTGAAAAAATCCACCTTCAGTGGTTATCTGACTGGCAAAAAATTGTCCCCGGCTCATGCCATAGGTTTTCACCCTTATTCCTTCTATTTCATTATCGATCGACCTTGTAGACTCTTGCTTTACCAAAAGGCCGCCTTTTTTAATCTGATTTGCAAAATCTGTAAACGATTTGATCACTTCCTGATGATTGCCATAGATGTCAAGATGATCTGCGTCTACGGAAGTGATCACGGCTATGTCCGGAAACAATCGCAGGAATGAGCGATCGAACTCATCAGCTTCAGCCACTACGATCGTCTGGTCATTCACATCACCTTCCATCACAAGGTTCGAAGCGTAGTTGGTTGTTACTCCTCCCAAAAATGCAACCATGTTTACTCCAGCCACTTTTAAGATATGGGTGATCAATGAAGAAGTGGTGGTTTTGCCGTGTGTTCCCGCTACAGCAACAGTCTTGTGTTGTTGCGATATCATCCCCAAAACTTCAGAGCGTTTCTTCAGTTCGAATCCTGCTGACCTAAGGTGATTATACTCTTTGTGGTCCTTTGGAATTGCCGGTGTGTAAACGACTAGCGCCTTGCCAAGCTTCACTGCGTCTGGAATCAGGTCAATGTTATCCTCAAAGTGAATAGCGATACCTTCTTTCTCCAGTTCCCTGGTAAGGGGGGTTGGCGTGCGATCATAGCCAGCCACAGCCAGTCCCTTTTTATTGAACCAACGGGCCAGTGCGCTCATGCCTATACCTCCGATACCAAGGAAGTAAATCATATCGTATTTACTCAGTTGCACGCTACCAGTTTTTCTATTTCGTTCACGATATCTTCAGTTGCATTGGGTTTTCCCAGTGCCTTAATATTCTTTGAAAGTCTTTCGGTCAGTGTATGGTCGTGAAGCAACTTTAACGCCTCATCTACCAATTTCTTACCTGCCTCTGCATCTGAAACCATCAAAGCTGCGTCCGCATCAACTAACGCCTTTGCATTTTTGGTTTGATGATCTTCTGCCACATTCGGTGAGGGAACCAAAATAGCTGGCTTGCCGGCCACACACAATTCCGAAATGGCCAATGCACCGGAACGCGAAATCACCGCATCACATACCGCATAAGCCAAATCCATTTCACGGATAAAATCAAAAATTCGTATCCTGCGTAAATCTTTATTCGATGTTTGCTCCTGGATTTGTTCGTAGTAGAACCTTCCCGTCTGCCAAACTACTTGCACATTTGCATCTATCAACTTATCCAATCCTGCAAGGATGCTTTGATTGATTGTTCTCGCTCCCAGGCTACCTCCAATAATCAACAGCGTTTTGTCTTTTCCGCTAAGCATGAAATGGTCAAGCGCTTTGTTTTTCTTCGCGCTCAAATCAAGTATGTCTTTGCGAACTGGGTTTCCAGTAAGTCTTACCTTGTGCTCATCAAAATATTTTTCCATGTTGGGATATGCTACACAGATAGCGCTAGCCTTCCCGGCAAGCTTTCGATTGGTTAACCCCGCGTAAGAGTTCTGTTCCTGTATCAATGACGGGATCTTCATTCTGTTAGCCGCCATCATGACCGGACCACTGGCATAGCCGCCAGTACCCACTACAACATGTGGTTTAAATCGCGAGACAATCTGTTTAGCCTTCAGGTAGCTGGAGAGTAGTTTAAATGGGAACAATAGATTGGACATCGAAAGCTTGCGCTGCAGTCCGCTTATCCAAAGTCCAATGATTTTGAATCCCATCTCAGGCACTTTGGTCATTTCCATCTTTCCTTTGGCTCCCACAAAAAGAATCTCCGCATCGGGGTGGCGTTCTTTGAATGTGGCCGCAATGGCCAATGCAGGAAAAACGTGACCTCCGGTTCCTCCACCGCTAATGATCAATCGATATGGTTGCCCGTTTTTCAAGCTGCTTTTGCTACGTCTTTATTTTCTATTTTGGCCTCTTGCTCCCACTGCTCGTCACGTTCACCACGGCTCACACTAAGAATTATTCCAACAGATAGTCCAGTGAATACCATGGCTGTTCCTCCCATACTGATCAATGGCAATGGCTGTCCTGTAATTGGTCCGAGACCCACAACAACACCCATGTTCACCATCGCCTGGCACACCAGATCAAAACTTAACCCTGCTGATAGCAAGCCACCAAATGCTCGCTCACTATTGTATGCAGCCTTCATCCCACGGTGAAGGAGTATGAGATAGAGCACTAACACCACAACACCACCAATCAACCCGTACTCCTCAATAAGTATCGCATAGATAAAATCAGAGTATGGATGTGGAAGAATGTTTCGTTGATCGCTATTGCCAGGCCCCTTACCCGTAATGCCACCGGTTGCTACTGCAATGCGCGCATGCTTCGCCTGAAACGGTAATTCAGTTCCCTGCACGAAGCTCATAATCCGATTCTTAGCGGTTTCCCCACGCACACCAAACTTAAAAGCGATAGCACCTGCCAAAGCGCCTACCAGGACCAGCATGGCCAAATATTTTACCGGTACGCGGCCAATAAACATGACCAACATACAGGTGGCAAACAATAAGGCGGCAGTTGACAGGTTAGTTAATGCGATCAATCCACAGATCACCCCACTCCAAATCAAAAGAGGAATGAGAGACTCTTTAATATCATCAATGTTTTGTTGCTTCTTGGAAAGCATACTGGCGAGATTGATGATCAGTGCCAAGCTTGCGAAGTCAGAAGGCTGAAACGAAGTGTTGATCAGTGGTAACGTAATCCAACGCGCTGCGTCATTGATCGTAGTGCCATTTGTAAATGTGTAGATCAACAACGGCACGCTAATCCACAATGCTAGTCGCGATAGTTTTGAATAGTATCTGTAGTCAACTTTGTGTGCCAACCACATAGAAGCCAATCCAAGGAACACCATGAAGGTGTGTTTCACGAGATACAGTTCCGGACTCACCGTGCGCTTGTAGGCTAGTGTGCCAATTGAACTGTAAACAACCAGGATACTGATCAATGACAATGCAAATACCACTGCCCAGATCACCGGGTCACCCTGCAAATGTTTGTCCGCCCATTCTTTTACCTTGTTCATACTTCTATGGTGTTTTCATTTTCCCTTTTCAATTCCTTCACTGCCTCTCTGAATTGATCGCCCCTATCCATATAATTCTTAAACAAATCAAAACTTGCGCACGCAGGTGAGAGGAGTACTACGTCCCCTTTGTTTGCGTTGTCTAATGCCATCCTCACCAAATCCCTGACACTTTGTGTTTCTAGTATTGTTGGCACTACTCCCTTAAAAAATGAAGTGAGCTTTGAGTTATCAGTTCCCAAGCAAATCAATGTCTTAACTTTTCGCTTCACTTGATCTTTGATCAGATTGTAATCGTTGCCCTTGTCAACTCCACCTGCAATCCAGACTAAAGGTTGATCAAAACTCCCTAATGCGTAAACTACTGAGTCGACATTTGTCGCCTTGGAGTCATTGATAAACTCAACCCCATTGATCGTACCCACCGGCTCAAGGCGATGAGGAGCATTCTTGAATGTCCTTAGACCTTTTCTGATCGTCATAACATCCACTCCTGCGAGCACAGCAGCCGTAACGGCTGACATCGTATTGATCAAATTATGCGGGCCCTTCAGCGTAGTGTCTTCTTGAAGAATATCAAATGACAATTGGCCGATTTTG
>DAORAG010000164.1:0-6773 GCA_035344095.1 Cyclobacteriaceae bacterium
CCTTTCAAAACTCTTGACGGTTGGAATGACGATAGGAACAAGGCAGGATAGCTACCTGCCAGCAGTCCGGTAATCGCCACGATAAGCGCAATAGAAACGAGTAAAATTGGATTATCGAAACTTAACTCGATGTGCTTGACCATTAAAAGATTGAAAACAGGCAGAATCAAAAGTGTTAATGTGATGGCAAGCACCATCGCTACAGTGCTCAGTAACATTGATTCACCCACGAATTGAAGAATAAGATTAACCCGATGTGCACCCACTACTTTTCTTACACCCACTTCCTTCGCTCGCACCACTGCTCTGGCGGTGGCCATATTCATGAAGTTGATGCATGCGATGATCAAGATAAACACAGCGACAACAGAAAAAATATGAACGTACTTGATGCGTCCATTTACTGGCAGCCCATTTTCAAAACCAGAATAGAGGTACATGTCGGAAAACGGCTGGATATAAAATTTGATAGCGTCTTTATCTTCCGGTGGGAAAAACGTTTGGGCAAGTTGATTGACCTTATCGATTGTTTCTTGACTTTTAGCTCCTTCCGCCAGCTTTAAATAGAGCTCGGGGTCAAAATTTCCCCAATAGAATCCGGCTCCTCGGACATCGCGGTAAATTTCGAACGGCATAACGAAGTCAAAGTGAAGAGAGGAATTGTCACCAAGGTCAGCGTATACCGTTGAAACGGTGAGATCATATTGCCGTGACACGATCACCGATTTACCCACAGCGCTCTCTCTCTCAAACAACTTATCCGCTAATGATTGGGAGATTGCCACCCAGTTTTTTTCCTTTGAGGTAGGCGGTAGGCTGCCTTCAGTGATGTCGAATGTAAGCACGTGGAACAAGCCAGGATCAGCAAACACACCTTTCTCTAAGAAATTCTTTTCCCCCACCTGAAATAACTGATCTCCATTACGCATCGTGCGTGCTACCCACTCCACCTCTGGAATGCTTTCTTCGATCACATCACCTAACGGCCCGGGAGTGCTTGTCCAGGTAACTACAGAACCGTCATCAAGATATCCGTTCGACACCACCCGAAAAATTCTGTCCAACTCCTTATGATGGCTGTCGATCGCAAGCTCATCGTTTACCCAAAGGTATATCAACAACGTGCAGGTGAGGCCTGTCGACAAACCGATAAGATTGATTAAGGAATAAAATTTTTGTCTGAAGAAACTTCTCAGGGCTATTGTGATAAAGTTTTTGAGCATAGGAATGGATTTGAGCTAAAGACTCGCAATAGGGAGCTAAAGTTGCAGGAATATTCATAAATCCATTTACTATCAAATGGATGAAAATTGCTGTGAATATTGTCTTTAGCGAGTAGCGAAGGTGTTGGTTTCGTACACCCTCCAATTCAAGCCGCCTTCGACAAAAGAATTTTTGAATTTCATTCCGAGTTTTAGAAGCAATTCTATTGATCTTACATTGGGCTCAGCGGCTCTGCCGATAATAGACGGAATCTGCAAATGGTTAAAGGCAAATGAGAGGCAGTGAGATCCAGCTTCGTAGGCAAATCCCTTGCCCCAATATTTCTTTTTTAGCCGAAAGCCAAGATCAACGATGTTGGCATCTGGATTAAATTTCAGACCACACCAACCCAGCCATTCATTTGATTTGGTGATCAATGCCCAGCGACCATAGCCATATTGTTGATAATGGTCATAGCGGCTGATAAATTCTCGAGCAGCATCGATTGAGGCAAACGGCACATCACCAGTGTAGCGCATCACATCGGGGTCGTTATTGAGATCAAAAAGATCCTTCGCGTCTACGGTGTCGAACTCACGTAAGTAGGTTCGCGGTGTCTCAATGACGATTGTCTTCATTTATAACCTTTCGCAATGCGATCCTTTCCAGATAAATCCTTTATGACATCAACGTTTGAATAGCCGAGATTTCCGAGCAATTGACTCATCTCATTTCCAAAGTGTTCGTTGATTTCAAAAGCCAGCAGTCCGTTTGTCTTAAGGTGATTTTTTGCCTTGGTCGCGATAATCCGATAGAATAACAAAGGATCTTCATCAGAAACGAATAAGGCTTGGTGTGGTTCGTACTGCAATACATTATTCCGCATTTTCACCTTTTCTTTTTCCGTTATATAGGGCGGGTTACTTACCACTACATCAAATTGCTGATCGGGCAATTCGTCATGTATTATATCTCCCAGAGCAAGGGAAACTGAGACATTATGTTTGTCCGCATTTGTCTTTGCGATAGCAATAGCTTCCTTACTGATGTCAGTGGCGAATACGTCAGCTGATGGCAGTTCCAGAGCAAGTGTAATAGGAATGCACCCGCTACCCGTTCCAATATCAAGAATTTTTGCGGTGTACCGATACTGTTTAGCAAATGCTATCACTGTCTCTACCAGCAGTTCCGTTTCCGGTCGAGGAATCAGCACGGATGAATTCACAAAAAAAATTCTTCCGTAAAATTCTTGTTCCCCCAAAATATATTGAATGGGCTCATGCTGGTTAATTCGGCTGATGATACGATCAAGATGTTGCCAGTCAAACGCTGTGAGGGGACTATTCGCTATGATCTGGGATTTGGTAACTCCGAATTCATGTTCTAGTATCAGAAATGCAATGCTTCTCTTTTCGTCAAGAGTATCATCTACAGTAATCCTTGACAAGACCTGGTCAAATACCGCTTTGGAATTGGGCATGGCTTCTTTGATCTTTGCAATGTTAGCAAAATGCCATGACCCCAGACGAAATTTTCATGCAACGTGCGATCGATTTGGCTCTGTTGGGAACTGGCAGTGTGAGCCCCAACCCCAAAGTGGGGTGTGTCATTGTACACGATGGTGTAATAATAGGTGAGGGTTGGCACGAAAAATTTGGAGAAGCACATGCTGAGGTAAATGCCATTCAGAATGTAGCCGATAAAACTCTCCTGCCAGATAGCACATTGTATGTGAACCTTGAACCTTGCTCCCACACAGGCAAAACACCACCTTGTGCTGACCTCTTGATTAAACACAAATTGAAGCGAGTGGTGATTGCAAATGAGGATCCTAATCCACTAGTAGCGGGACGTGGCATATCGAGACTTAAAGAAGCGGGAATTGATGTGAGTGTGGGAGTTCTTGGCAAGATAGGCACGGATTTGAACAGAAGGTTTTTTACTTTTTTTCAATGGAAGAGACCTTATGTTATTTTAAAATGGGCTCAGACCATCGATGGATTTGTTGCTCGCACCAATTTTGATTCTAAATGGATAAGCAATGAACTATCGCGTCAACTGGTGCACAAGTGGCGGGCGGAGGAGGATGCAATATTGGTTGGCGCTCGCACAGCAGCTCACGATAATCCTCAACTCAATGTGCGCGATTGGACAGGCAGAAACCCTGTTCGAATAGTGATTGATAAAAGCCTTTCATTGGACAGTACACTTCACTTATTTGATGGAAGTCAAATGACACTTTGTTATAATACAATCAGGGATGAACAAGCCAATAACCTTATGTTTATTCGAGTGCCTAAATGCAGCGCACCGGTGATTCTTGATGATCTGTTTCGAAGGAATATTCAATCTGTGTTGGTAGAAGGAGGTACGAATACACTTAATGATTTTATTAATAGCGGTCTTTGGGACGAAGCGCGAGTGTTCGTTTCTTCTACATCATTTGGTGAAGGGGTTAAAGCACCTTCACTTGATTTGTCTAAAGCAGAGGCGGAGAATGTTGGAAGTGATCAACTGTTCACACTGCGGAACCTGGGCGTTCAAAACTTTAGCACCAAAGCACCACCCGTGCCGGTAAAATAAAACCTGAGTTTAGTTTTTTTAGTCGAAGCCTGACCGCTATTGTAGATGTCGAGCGCGTTTTGCGCATGGCTTTTAAATGCGTTGTTCAATGGAATTGATGCGAGGACCAGTGCAGCCCCGCCAGCAGCAAGGCCCCATTCAGGATCGCCTCCAAACAGAGCAGTGCCAAGGGGAAGCCCGATCATAAACCCTCCTGCAAATCCAAGAACACCGGCAAATGAGTAGTTCGTCTTTGCTCTCTTGAATTCCAGATAGGCTGTTTCGTTCTCGCTTAGAATGTTCAATATCTGACTTGGGCTGTAGGAGATGCTGTCCCTTTCAAATCGAACGCCACCAAATGTTTTTATCATTTCGATTTGCTGAGCAAAAGCAGATGAAAGACACAACAAAAATGTTGCAACGAGAAATGACCGGAGATTCATTGTTTAAGGCTGTTAAAACATTCTGAACTGTCTAAAATTAGGCAAAAATATTTAGCTTGCAGTAAGCCACTTCCTCTCATGAGCCAGATACTTTACGATGAAATTCCATCACTTGATTTAAATGACTTTATCAATGGAGATGATTTAAGAAGGGATGCATTCGTGAGGGAGTTGGGAAATGCGTATAATGAGATCGGGTTTGTTGCGGTTAAGAATCATTTTCTGACTGACGAGCTTACTGCCAAACTGTATGCTGCTGTTAAGGCATTTTTCGATTTGCCTGATGAGGTGAAGCAGCAATACGAAATTCCGGATCTGGCCGGTCAGCGAGGTTATATTGGCAAAGGAAAAGAACACGCCAAAGGTAGGAATACTGGCGATCTTAAAGAGTTTTATCACATCGGACAAGTTGTGGAGGGAGATGACCCGATTGGAAAAGAGTATCCAAAGAATATCTGGCCGTCAGAGATTCCGGATTTTGAAAGGGTAGGATTGGAGGTATATAGAAGACTAGAAAGGACAGGCGTAATGATGCTCCGTGCCATTGCGTTGTATCTCAACTTGCCGGAACACTATTTTGATGATAAAGTAAAAAACGGAAATAGCATCTTAAGGCCGATTCATTACTTTCCTATCGATAAGCCCGAGGAAATTCCTTCTGATGCCGTAAGAGCAGCTGAACATGGTGATATTAATCTCATCACTTTGCTGATGGGTGCCAGTGCTGACGGTCTTCAGGTTCTAAGACGCGATAACAAGTGGATCCCAATCACAGCCTTACCAAATCAGCTTGTGGTGAATGTGGGTGATATGCTTGAGCGACTAACCAATGGAAAATTGAAATCCACCATACATCGTGTGGTAAACCCACCAAGGCAGCTTATGAATAAGCCAAGATATTCGATTCCGTTTTTTATGCACCCTAGATCGGAGATCAGCCTTGCGGCCCTTGAAAATTGTATTTCACACAATAACCCAAAGAAGTGGGACGATATTACCGCAGGTGAGTTTTTGAATCAGCGTCTACGCGAAATTGGACTAAAGAAATAATTACTTGACACAGCGGGTCCGATATATCGTTTTTCTAAAAGATATTTTTCATCTCTCGGTGAGTTGTTTTGGAGGACCTCAGGCACACCTTGCCTATTACCAAAGAACACTCGTTGACAAGCGCAAATACCTTACGGAACAAGAGCTGCTTGAACTATACGCGCTCTGCCAGATTGTGCCCGGTCCCACATCAACGCAGACGTTGACATCGGTTGGATACCGCCTTGGTGGTCCCAACCTGGCCTATCTCACGTTACTGATTTGGATGCTGCCGTCTGTGGCCATCATGACTATCGCTGGATTGCTCATAGGAAGTTTTCAGGAAAAAGAATTATCACTTTCATTCACCCGCTTTATTCAACCAATGGCTGTTGGGTTTGTGGCCTATGCTGCGTACACCATCAGTTTGAAGACCGTCAATACCACCATTGGGTTCATTTTGATGGTGGCCTCGGCTGTCACCTCCTATTTTGTAAAGACACCAATTGTGTTTCCCGCGATCTTGCTGGTGGCGGGCACGATCACTGCTTTTAACTATCGACTTCATCCTAAGGAACCGAAGAAAAAATTCGAGGTGCCTTGGGCCAATTTCTTTTTGTGGGCTGGAGTTTTTATTGCTGCCGCTGCGCTCGGAGGAATAACCAAAGCACTCCCGATCAAAATCTTTGAGAACTTTTATCGAAATGGTAGTTTGATTTTTGGAGGGGGGCAGGTGCTGGTACCGATGCTCTATACCGAGTTTGTTCAATATGCGAAGCCACTGCACTATCCTACATCACCTACGGAGTTTCTTTCAGGTTACGCGCTGGCTCAGGCGATACCAGGGCCAGTGTTTTCTTTTAGCTCCTACCTGGGTGCACTATCGATGCGGGAATATGGGGTTGGAGGTGAGGTGCTGGGAGCGATTATGGCGGCAGCTGGCATTTTTCTGCCAGGCACTTTTTTGATTTTTTTTGTTATTCGTATCTGGGATAGCCTTAAGAAATTCAGGCCCATCCGCGCTTCGCTTGAAGGGATTAACGCGGCAAACGCGGGACTGGTAGCTGCGGCTGCGGTGTTGTTATTCCAACCTCTTGACAATACAGTATCGAACTTTGGATTAACCATCGGTACGTTCTGCTTATTGGCGTTCACACGATTACCTTCATGGGTAATCATCGGCTCAGGATTGGTACTTGGATTTTTGATGCCATAAAAAAACCTTCCCATTTCTGAGAAGGTTTTTGATTTTTCTGTGCAGGTCTCTTTAACCCAGCTTGAATGTGATTGGGAGTACCATTCTTTGCTTCACAGGCTTACCGCGCTGTTTACCAGGCTTCCACTTTGGTGCTTGCTGTAGAATTCGAACGGCCTCTTCATCACAACCGGCTCCAATTCCCTTCACGGCTCTTACCTCAGTAATGCTGCCATCTTTATCGATCACAAACTCCACGAACACCCTGCCTTCAACACCCATTCTTCTTGCTTGGGGCGGGTACTTAATTTTTTCACCAACGTACTTGTAAAACGCTGGCA
>DAORAG010000165.1:0-6730 GCA_035344095.1 Cyclobacteriaceae bacterium
AACCGAACCAAGGTTTTCTCCCGGCACAATCTTTCGTGATTCTTCGCACACTTTTTCAATGATGTGATCGATTTTTCCTACACCCACCATTGCTGATGCGGCCATACAACGTTGGCCCGCGCATCCGCTCATGGAAGCTGCAATGTTAGAAGCTGTCATCTCTACTTGTGCATCTGGCAACACCAGTAAGTGGTTTTTAGCGCCTCCAAGGGCGAGGCAACGTTTGAGAGTGCCGGTTGCGCGCTTGTACACGATCTTCGCCACTTTCGTTGATCCCACAAACGACACTGCTCTAATATCCGGATGATCGCAAATGGCTTCTACAACTTCACGTGTTCCATTGACCACGCTAAACACTCCGTCAGGCAGTCCAGCTTCTTTTAAGATTTCTGCCAGTCGATTAGCTGTAAGTGGCACATGCTCGGATGGTTTTAAGATCATGCAGTTGCCCAGCGCGATCACGTTGGGTATCGTCCAGTTGGGAACCATACACGGAAAGTTGAAAGGCGTGATGCTTGCAACAACACCGAGCGGCATTCGTTCCGTTTTGCAATCCACCCCTTTGCTCACTTCCAAAATCTCACCTGGAATGATCTGAGGGAGGGACACGGCAAACTCGGTTAGCTCTATGGCCTTATCTACTTCGGCAGCAGCCTCGCTTTTGATCTTGCCATTCTCGAGGTGAATCAGCTCCGTCAGTTCATCGCGATATTTCTGCAACAGGTTCCTGTAATTAAAGAGTATCTGCACTCTTTCCTTGATAGGCATGGCTGACCACGCAGGGAATGCTTCCTTGGCTGCCTTCACCGCCTCATCCAATGCCTTGAAACCCGAATCCGGTACGCGTGACAAAAGAGTTCCGTCCAGCGGGCTGATCACGTCAATCTTCGCATCATCAGAATCTACGAACCTTCCTTTGATATAGTTTTTTACTTCCGGGTATTTCAGTTCAGCTACTGCCATCTTCCAAAAAATTTAATTCATTAGGCTTCGTACACCCATTGGCCGCCTGCCATTGTTCTTTCAATTTTTATTTCCATCAGAGTAGATGGGTCTACCTTTGTCGGATCTTTGCTCATCACCACAAGGTCAGCATATTTTCCAGCTTCCAAAGAACCTTTCTTGTTTTCTTCGAACGATGCATAGGCTCCGTGAAGCGTACCAATTTTAATGGCCTCCTCCACGCTCACCCTCTGGTTGGCACCCCACGTCTTTCCCCGGTAGTCTGTCCGGGTTACCGATGATTGCAAGGCCATCAAAGGTTCATATGGGCCGGGAGGGTAGTCTGAAGTTTGTGTCACGTTAATGCCTGAATCAAGGAAGCTTCGCAGCGCAAACATGTTTTTCAATCTCTCTTCTCCGTAGTACTGCATCTTTTCGCCATGCCAGTAAACGTAAGTTGAGAATGGATTGGGGATGGCGCCAAGGGCTTTCATCCGCTTCACCAGATCATCGTTGATAACGGTGCAATGCTCCAGCCTGTAACGGGCATCTTTGCGAGGCATCTCTTTCTGAAGTCTTTCATAAACAGAAAGTGTGATGTCGATACCAATATCTCCATTGGAGTGTACTGCAAGTTGCCAACCGCGCTCATGAGCCCTGCGACATTTTTCATAAAGCTCTTCTGGCGTGCTTGTCAATAGACCGTAATCGTCTTTACTTCCGATATACGGTTTGGAAAGACGTGCTGTCCTCTCAGAAATCGATCCATCGATTGCAGTTTTCATCGGGCCAACCTTCACCCACTCATCACCTAATCCAGTTTTAACTCCGGCCTCATAAAGTTTTTCTACCCAATGGTCCCGAATCATCGCATAGGCTCGGGTCTTCAGTGTGCCCCGGCTGTACGCATCTTGATAGGCTTTCATGTCGTCAGTAGAAGCACCGGCATCATGCGCAGATGTAATACCTGATTTGGCCAACATCGAAGACATCAGTGCCACACCCTCTACATAATTTTCTTTTGACGAAGCTGGTCGTTCACCAAATCCATCGTCTGCGTGCTCCAGAAGCCTGCCGTTAAGTTTTCCATCTGTGCGATCAAATCTTCCACCAGGAGGATCAGCCACATCTTCTTTCACACCAGCCTTGTCATAGGCCATGGAATTTACAAAACTGGTGTGACCACCACGGTGATTGATGATGACAGGATGATTGGGCGCAGCCTCGTCAAGGTCTTTGCGGTTGATGTACCGGCCTTCTTTCGTCTTGGTGTCATCGTATTTGAAACCGAAGACCCATTCTCCCGGAGGAGTTTTGGCGGCACGCTCTTTTACCGCTGCCTTTATCTTCTCTATTGAATCCAATCCACAGTCAATGTCGGTGATGTGTCGCCTGCCTGAAGATGCAAAGTGGCAATGCGCATCGATAAAACCGGGGGTGACTGTCTTGCCTTCAAGGTCAATTAATTTGGTGAGTGGACCGCTTAGCTTTTTGATCTCATCATTCGATCCTACGGCAATGAGACGATCATTGGCAATCGCCACAGCCTGCGCACGCGGCTGTTTGGTATCCATCGTGATGAAGTTTCCATTGTGAAGAATGAGTTGTGGCTTCTCCCACAGGTAAGGGATGGCTGCAATTCCTCCTGCCTTGAAAAGGAAACTGCGTCTCGAAATGGGTTCCATGAGTTTAGGTTTTGGCAGAAGATACATAATTAAATTTCTGCATTCAAAGCATTCTTGATAGGAGACTTTGTAGCGTGGTCAAGTGTGTTTATTTTGTTTGCTGTTGTGATTAGCAGTTAAAATCTTGAGTCATGGCAAAACAGAAGACCTACACTTTTAAAACCAGAGTCAAACGAATAAAAGGTACTTTTCTCAACTCCATTGTTGTCGTTCCAGATGAGATAATGGATGCCGTAAACGTGAAGGAGAGGGTGCGAACGAAGGGAACGATGAATGGTGCTCCGTTTGCGTTGGCCATTCAGAGCATGAAAGATGGCACCCGGTATTTTTCGGTAAGTGCGAAGTTGAGAAAGGATGCCAAAGCACAGGCCGGTGATCCCGTAAACGTGATGTTTTGGCTTGTTGACGCAGACAAAGTGGATGTGCCGGAAGAGCTTTTGGCGGTTTTGGAGCAAGATGAACAGGCCAAAAAGGTCTGGAACACGTTCACACCAGGAGTGCAACGTGGCCTGTCGCATTATGTCAATTCTGTAAAGAACGTAGACAGTAGAATCAAACGTGCCTTTGAGATCGTTGAGAAGGCCAAGTTCAGACAACTCCACTTTCAAAAGTTGGCGGAAGAGAAAAAGAAAAAGAAATAGCAGCGCGCTCGTGTACTTTTTGTGTTGTTAAGACGCTACAAAATCTATATTGTGTTTTGAATCTTAACAACGTATGAAAACGATACTTACCCTTTTTATTAGCCTGGTTCTTTTCTTTCCATCGCTGGCACAGCGTAAAAGGAGTCAGGCTGCCGCCCCAAAAGAAGTTAGCCAACAGGCCACCAGCCTCGATGATTATTTCAAAGCTGTGGTTTGGCGAAGCATAGGTCCCTATCGGGGTGGAAGATCTGTTACCTCTACAGGCGTGGTGGGTGATCCGCTCACTTATTATATGGGCAACACGGGCGGAGGAGTTTGGAAAACCACTGACGCAGGAGTGACATGGAACAATATCTCCGATGGCTATTTCAAAACGGGTAGTGTTGGTGCGGTGGCGGTTGCCGAAAGTGACCCCAATGTCGTCTATGTCGGGATGGGTGAACACGCACCACGCGGTGTAACAACCTCATATGGTGATGGTGTCTACAAGTCAACAGATGCGGGCAAGACCTGGAAGAAGATGGGGCTCGATATGACCCGACACATCGCCAACATTCGCATTCATCCGCAAAATCCCGACATCGTTTATGTTGCAGCACAAGGAGCCCTGCACGGTGCTGCTCCCGACAGAGGAGTATACAAGTCCACTGACGGTGGCGCCACCTGGAAAAAAATTCTTTATGTAGATGAAAACACGGGTTGTTCTGACCTAAGCATGGACATGACCAACCCACGAGTGCTATATGCAGCCATGTGGGATCACAGAAGACTACCTTGGCAGGTAATCAGCGGAGGCAAAGGCAGTGGTCTTTATAAATCCGTGGACAGCGGAGAGACCTGGACAAAAATACAAGAAGGCTTGCCGGATGAGTTGGGTAAGATGAGCGTTTCTGTTTGCCGATCAAATCCAGACAAAGTCTATGCACTCGTGGAAAGCAATACACAAAAAGAAAAGGGGGGACTGTTTGTCTCGACCAATGGTGGAGAAAATTGGAGCAGGATAAGCAAAGACCATCGCCTCACTCAACGCGCATGGTACTACATCGAAGTAATAGCTGACCCACAAAATGAAAATATTGTATATGTTCTCAATTCGCCTGGCTTAAAGTCAATAGACGGTGGAAAGTCGTGGACGACACTTTCTGGAACACATGGAGATTACCATCAGTTGTGGATTAATCCCCACAACAATAAGAACATGGTCATCTCGAACGATGGTGGTGCTGCAATTACAGTTAATGCCGGGGAGACCTGGGCAACACAAAGTAACATGCCCACAGCTCAATTCTATCGGGTGAATGCGGACAATTTATTTCCATACAATGTGTATGCAGGTCAACAGGACAATACATCCGTAAAGATCAAGAGCAGGGTGGTTGGTGGCTATGGAATTGACGAACACGATTGGGAAGCCTCGGCCGGAGGGGAGAGTGCTTTCATCGCCTTTGATCCGGATGATCCAAGATACGTAATGGGTGGCAGCTATCAGGGAACTATCGAGCTGCTCGATACTGAGTTGGGTGAAGGCAAAGGTGTGATGATTGCGCCAATTCAATACCAGGCGATGCAACCCAAGGATATGAAGTACAGGTTCAACTGGAATGCGCCTATCGTTTGGTCAAAGCATGAGAACGCGTTTTATCATGGAGGCAACCATTTGCTGAAGACAAAAGACATGGGTAGAACCTGGGAAGAGATTTCTCCCGACCTGACGCGCAACAATGAAAGCACGCTTGGCATCAGCGGGGTGCCTTATACAAATGAAGGGGCGGGCGGTGAGAACTATGGCACGCTTGCCTACGTTGCCATTCACCCAAAAGAGAAAGGAGTAATCTGGACAGGTAGTGACGATGGTTTGGTTCATATCACGAGAGACGAAGGAAAGACATGGACGAACGTAACGCCTACCGGACTGGCCGAATGTCTTATCAATAGCATCGAGGTATCGCCACATGACAATGCGACCGCCTACATTGCTACCACACGGTACAAGTTCAACGATTTCTCGCCAGCGATTTATAAAACTACTGACTACGGTAAAACCTGGACCAAGATTACCAACGGAATTCCATACGGAGCTTTCACACGTGTGGTGAGGGAAGATGACGTGAGGAAAGATTTGTTGTATGCAGGAACTGAAACCGGTTTCTATATTTCATACGATGGAGGTAAAAACTGGAGCGCATTGCAACTCAATCTTCCCGTTGTTGCGATCACAGATCTTATCATCAGGCAAGGCGATCTCATTGCGTCCACACAAGGACGCGCGTTTTGGATTTTGGATGACTTGGGAGTATTGAGGCAATACAACGCATCGAACGCTGGTCTTCAACTTTTTCAACCTGACGATGCCGTACGTGTGTCGGGCAGAAGTGCTTTTGACAAAGTGTTGACAGCTGAGGATATCAAGCAGTCTGATGCGGCCGGTACCAATGCCCCAACCGGAGTGGTGTTTTACTACTCCATTCCAAACAATACAGGCGATGACGTGACGCTCAGCCTCACTATCAGTGACGAAGATGGAAATGTGGTGCGCACGTATTCTTCAGAAGAAGACAAAGATTTCATCAGATATCCCGGTGGACCTAATGCGGAACCCACGCTACCAAAATCTGCCGGCATGAGCCGATTCGTTTGGGATATGCGATATCCGACAGTTGTGGGCGCGCCTCGCGTGTTCATCGAAGGAAGTTATCGCGGACACAAAGTGGCTCCAGGCAAATACCAGGCTACACTGAAGATGGGAAGTCAGGAGAGGACAGTTGCATTCAGTGTATTGCCTCATCCGGGTATCAAAGCCACGGAACAGGAATATAAAGATCAGCATGAAATTATGAGTGCGCTGGAAAAAGAGCTTAACGAAATCCACAAAGCTGTTAACCAAATGGCATCGGTGAGGGACCAGATATCATCGCTTACAAAATTGCTGACAGACAAAGGGGATGCGGAGCCTGTTGTACAAGCAGGAAAGGCTATCGTAAAGAAGATTGAGGAATGGGACAGCAAAATTGTTCAGCGCAAAGCAGAGAGTAACGATGACATCATCAATTTTGTGAACATGCTCAGCGCAGATTACATCTTTCTAAAAGGAGAACTTGATGCCAATGTTCCTTTCGTGCCTGCCGGAGCGCGTCAACAACTTACTGCGCTTGGAGACCGGTGGAAACCGTTGAAGAGTCAATATGATTCCCTTGCTCAAAAGGACATTGCGGAGTTCAACCAATTGTGCCATTCATCTGGATTTGGAAAAATAACGATGCCGAAATAGGTTGACCGCCCGATTTTTGGTCGGGCGGACAACAAATTCATTTAAAAGGAAGTGATGACTGCTCTCTGTTTGTGATCCAGGTTATTTTTAGCCGGTGAAAAAGCTCAAACAAGAGATAAAGTCATGCGTCCTATGTGAAAAACATTTGCCTCTCGGTCCCAACCCGGTCTTCCAGTTTGGAAAAGGAGCGAGGA
>DAORAG010000166.1:0-6707 GCA_035344095.1 Cyclobacteriaceae bacterium
CCTTTGAGGTAGGGTAGGTGGTGGCCATTTCTTCCAATGAAGGGTCCTGGAAGATAACGTAGGGTGGAAGATTCTTTTCTTTGGCAATTTTCTTCCGCAATGTCTTGAGCATCTCAAAAAGCTTGGTATCGTAAGCTTTTGAGTTGATTGGAGTTCGTTCGCTTGACTCCTCTTCGTCTATGGCGGTAGTAAAGTCGTGGTCGCGCGCCAGCTCGATAGGATGAGGATGTTTCAAGAACTTAATTCCCTTTTCTTTTATCTTGAGCACACCCACGCTGTCGATATCTTTTTCGAGATACTGATAAATCAGCGCCTGGCGGATGACAGATTTCCAGAAATCAGCGTCCTCGTCTGCACCTTTGCCAAACACGGGTAGTTCACTGTGACTGTAGCTTTTTACATACTCGTCTTCGGTGCCGCGCACTACATTCACAAGGTGACTTAATCCGAAGCGTTCATTGGTTTGTTGTACCGCTTCAAGAATCAACTTCACATATTCAGTGCCGTCATATCTGTCTCTTGGATGCACACAATTATCGCATGCTCCGCAATTCTCTTCTGTAAACTCTTCACCGAAATAGTGAAGTAGTTGTTTTCTGCGACAAACGGGAGACTCCGCATAAAACTCCATCTCCTGAAGAAGTATGCGCGCATTCTCTCTCTCCTGTACCGACTTGTCTTTGTTAAACTTCTCCAGTTTGCTCAGGTCGTTGTGGCTGTAGAACATCAGGCAGAATCCTTCCAGTCCATCGCGCCCAGCACGACCTGTTTCTTGGTAATATCCTTCCAATGACTTTGGCACATCGTAGTGAATCACAAACCGAACGTCTGGCTTATCGATACCCATCCCGAAAGCGATGGTTGCCACGATGATGTCGATTTCCTCATTAAGAAAATCATCCTGATTTTTCACCCGCACATCGGCATCAAGACCTGCATGGTAAGGAGCAGCTCTAAATCCATTCACATTAAGCAACTGAGCGATCTCTTCAACTTTCTTTCGACTCAGGCAGTAGATAATTCCTGACTTGCCCTTGTTGTCTTTTAAAAATTTGATGAGCTGCTTTTTCGTTTCTTTTTTTGGACGAACCTCGTAATACAGATTTTTTCTGTTGAATGAAGACACAAATACGTCTGCGTCTTCCATCTGAAGGTTTTTCTGAATGTCAATCTGAACCTTGGGAGTTGCTGTTGCCGTAAGTGCAATGACAGGAAGGTTGCCCAATTGAGCGATCATTGTTTTAATCTTCCTGTATTCAGGACGAAAATCGTGACCCCATTCTGAAATACAGTGTGCTTCATCAATGGCAACAAATGAAACATTGGTCTTCAGTAAGAACTCAATGTATTCCTCCTTATTCAAACTTTCTGGTGCTACGTAAAGCAATTTTACATCGCCATTGATGCAATCTTTTTTAAGTTTTGTTATTTCTGATTTGCTTAACGTAGAGTTGAGAAAGCGAGCATTAATTCCATAGGCATTGAGTTGATCAACCTGATTTTTCATTAATGCGATAAGCGGAGAGATGACAATGGCAAGTCCGTCTTTCACCATGGCTGGCAATTGATAACAAAGGGACTTGCCTGCGCCAGTAGGCATGATGACGAAGGTGTTCTTTCCTTCTAAAATATTCTTGATTACAACTTCCTGATTTCCTCTAAACTGAGTATATCCAAATATTTCTTTGAGTTTCTCTCTTAAAGTATCTTTCTCTTCTGCGACAATCATAAATTACAAAACATAATAATGCATGAAATAATTATCTTTGCATCCCGCTAGTCATAACTATTGTAAGAGCATTGAATATAACAAAAAATATTAAAAAAGTTGCCACTGAAGTTCTTCTAAATGAGGCCCGTGCGGTAGAAAAACTAACCCAATTTGTGGATGATGATTTCGAGGCTTGTGTCAAGGAAATCAACCAATCGAAAGGTCGTGTAGTGGTAACGGGTATAGGCAAAAGTGCTATCATTGCTAATAAGATTGTAGCCACGCTTAATTCTACCGGAACTCCCTCGTTGTTTATGCATGCTGCTGACGCCATCCATGGCGATCTGGGCATGATTCAAAATGAAGACATCGTGATATGCCTTTCCAAGAGTGGAAATACACCAGAAATTAAGGCGCTGGTACCGCTGGTAAAACGGAGAGGATTCAAACTTGTTGCCTTGGTGAGCAACATTGATTCATATCTTGCCCAACAAGCCGATTACGTACTTAATGCAACCGTTGACGCTGAAGCATGTCCTAACAACCTGGCACCAACAACAAGCACTACGGCTCACCTGGCCATGGGGGACGCGTTAGCGGTGTGCCTGCTTGAGTTGCGAAATTTTTCAAGCGAAGACTTCGCACAGTTTCATCCGGGAGGTGCCTTGGGTAAACAACTCTATTTGCGCGTGGATGATATCATGGCTAGCCGGGAGCTTCCGATCGTAGACCTTGAAACACCGTTGACAGATGTGATTATCGAAATATCATCGAAACGACTTGGTGCTGCGGCCGTTGTTACTCCGGAGAGGGAGCTTCTAGGAATTATCACTGATGGTGACCTGAGAAGGATGTTACAAAAAGGAATTCAAATCGAAACGGCCAAAGCTAAGGATGTATTGACAAAAAATCCGAAAACCATAGAATCAGGAGAGCTGGCAGTAAAAGCCTTGCAGGTTATGCAGCAGAATAGCATCACACAGCTCGTGGTCATGAAGGAGAGAAAAGTGTTAGGGTTCGTTCATCTCCACGACCTTCTTAAGGAAGGTATTGTCTAAGTTATTTCCAACTTTACTAATCAAGAATGGATAAAAATCTTTACGTGGTCTTAATGGCGGGGGGCATTGGCACACGCTTCTGGCCCTATAGCAGAAATGCAAAGCCTAAGCAATATCTGGATGTACTTGGTACAGGAAAGACGTTGATTCAATCAACTTACGACCGATTCCTTCCCTTGTGTCCAAAAGAGAATATATTGATTGTGACCAACGAAGATCTGGCTGATATCACGAAGGAGCAGTTGCAACTCGGAGATGAACAGGTATTGGTGGAGCCCATGAGAAAGAACACCGCGCCCTGCATTGCATATGCGAGCTACCGCATCGCAAAAAAGAATCCCAATGCGGTGATGGTTGTGAGTCCGGCTGATCATCTTATTCTGAACGAAGTGGAGTTTCAGAATACCGTGAAACGCTCTGTCGCGGATGCAAAAGGTGGTGACAGGCTGATCACCATGGGTATCAAGCCTACCCGGCCAGAGACCGGATATGGGTATATTCAGTACCTCGCAGGAAGTGGACAACTGAAGAAGGTTAAGACGTTCACTGAAAAACCTGCTCTTGCATTGGCCAAGAAATTTATTGACAGTGGCGATTTTGTTTGGAACTCGGGAATTTTTGTTTGGAGCGTGGCCTCGATTCTAAAGGCATTGGAGAAATTCCAACCGGAGATTGCCGAGGCATTTGAGGAGGCTTCAGCAAAGTTTTATACTGACGATGAGTCGAAGGTGATTCAGTCAGCGTACGCACAAAGCAAAAATATTTCTATCGACTATGCGGTGATGGAAAAGGCGGATAATGTGTATGTATACCCCAGTGATTTTGCATGGTCCGACCTGGGGTCATGGGGTTCACTTCACGAGATCAAAGATAAAGACAGCGATAGGAACGTGGTGCAGGCCAATGCGATGGTATATGAAACGCGTAATTCAGTAATCAAAGGCTCGCCTGAAAAGCTTATAGTCGTTCAGGGGTTGGATGGCTACCTCGTGGGAGAATTCGACAACGTGATTATCGTGTGTCAAAAGGACAAGGAGGATTTGTTCCGGGTGTTTGTAAATGATCTAAAAGCAAAACCCAACGGCAGCGACTACTTGTAGTGCTTTTGGCGGATTACTTCAAACAGGGCGATTCCAGCGGCTACCGATACATTCAACGATGCGATGTTGCCATACATAGGAATTTTTATCAGGTGATCAGCGTCCTTGATAAGCGCCTGTGATATTCCATCTTCCTCGGAACCCATGATAATTGCCAAAGGTCCTTGCAGATCGGTTTCGTAAAGCGTTTGACTTGCCTTTTCAGTGCAGGCCAAAATACGGATGCCATTGGACTTAAGATCGGCAATAGTTTTCTTCAGATCACTCACTCTGCTCACAGGCAGAAAACTCAAGGCGCCAGCGGAAGTCTTCATTGCGTCTCCGGTGATGGGCGCATTGCCTTTGTCAGGAATGATAATACCAGTAATTCCCGCACAATCCGCTGTTCGTGAAATCGCTCCAAAGTTCCTTACATCCGTGATCCGATCCAGTATCACAAAGAAAGGCTCTTTGCCATCGCTATATGCTTTGTCTATCAGATCTTCCAATTTGGAGTATTGAACTACCGATAGCATGCATACCACACCCTGATGGTTCTTATTGGAGAGTTTATTGAGCTTTTGCTGCGGGATGAACGACAGTGAGATGGATTTCTCCCTGGCGATAGAGATAAGTTCTTTGACAAGGTCATTGTTTAAGCCGGTCTGGATAAAAATTTTTTCGATCTCACGCCCGGCTTTGATCGCTTCTATGACTGCTCTTGTCCCGAAGATGGTTTCATCTTTTTTCATTGGGGGTCAAGTTCAGCAAATGGATTTTGAAAAAAAAGATAAGAGTCTCAGAACCGGCTCTTACGCCACAAGTCGATGGTGCCATACCATAAGTCTGTGTACTTGTCATCGCGCATCATGGTGAGATAATTGGGATCGTAGACACTACCTTTTCGCAGGAAGACGAATTTTGTTCTGGTGTCTTTGTAATACCAAATCTCATTTTGGCTTGCAATACGGACCTCATCAGGTGGTCCGAATATGATGTATAACATCCCTTGATCGGTCTTCCATCCTTCTTTGAAGGATGTAAAAAGTTGATTGGCTTCCTCTACGCGGCCAAAATAGCTTCTCATAAATCGCCTCGCACGGTCCTTATCACGTGTGATGCTCATCACGGTTTTGTCAAAAGTAAGCTTGTCTCCATTTGATTTTTTCAAGGCCTCAAACTCCTGTTGCGTGGAGATGAAAACCATCGGATCCACCAAATCCTCTATCCGGGTGTATTTTGGAAATGAGCCAGCCTCCACCCTGAATGAAAAACCCTCAGCAGAATTCGTATCGGCTTGCACCAGATATAACCCTTTCTGCGAGAAAGTAACAGTGGAGTGGTTGGCGATGCTGAAAGAGGAATCGGGCAAAAGCAAGGGGTCGACCGCCCCGGTTTGCCTGGAAAAAGGCGGAAAGGGGGAAGGG
Organism: Cyclobacteriaceae bacterium; assembly: GCA_035344095.1. Classification (GTDB taxonomy): domain Bacteria; phylum Bacteroidota; class Bacteroidia; order Cytophagales; family Cyclobacteriaceae; genus ELB16-189. Next base: position 5,276 of record DAORAG010000166.1, read on the forward strand.
AAATCTTTTGAATAGTAAAAAAGAAACAGTCGGTCATTTTTGGCCGGGCCGTCAATGGTGTAGCTTTTTCCGGAAGTCAGATAGTGATCAAAAATCGTTTGCCCTCTTTCGCTTATTCTTCCATTTACAGGGTAGTTGCTTTCGATAAGCTGTGTAAACATTCTGTTTCTGGAAGAGGAAACCATTGTCACGTTCATAACCAGCAACCATGAATCATCTTTAACATCGACTGCATAGTCTCCAAGATGAGTTTCGTTTGGTGAAAGTTTAATGGAATCAATTTTCAGAATATCTCCCTGACGTTGGGAATACGAATTTCTGTCTTCCCATTGAATGGTAAACATTTCGGGAGAAGCGTTTTTCGTTATGTAGGAAAGTGCGAAATAGACTTTCATTTGCCCGGCCTCTTTTACGGCACGCCAGCGAAATCCAATTTCGTTTGAGTTATAAAGATGAGCGAGGTTTTCACTGGACAGTGATTGGGCACTTAACTGGCTTAGCGTAATAAAGATTAAAAGGCTGATCAGTCCTCTGCGCATGGTTCTCCTTTTTGCTATTCAAAATTACAACGATAATTATAACAGATTGCCTTAATTTTGGCCGCAAATAATACAAATGGCCAAGGTTTATACGACCGAAATCACTTCCGACCAACTTCCTTCTGACAATCCTCTTCATCAACGTTTGTTGAAGGCATATGTTGCTGTGCAGGATTTGGTGAAGGGCGGCTTACTTGAGGTGGGTTGTGGAGAAGGCAGAGGTATAGATCTTGTGATTAATAAGGTTAAGTCTTATACCGCCATTGATAAGATAGAAGGCATAATTCAGGAGCTGCGTAAAAAATATCCTTCTGGAAAATTTCTGAGCGCGAATATTCCTCCCTTCCAAGGGTTGGAAGACAATTCTTTCGACACCGTGATCAGTTTTCAGGTGATTGAGCATATCAAGGATGATAAATTTTTTTTGAAGGAGATTAACAGGGTGCTAAAACCTGGTGGGACGGCTTATTTAACTACGCCTAACCGTATCATGAGCTTGTCAAGAAATCCGTGGCACATTCGAGAGTACACCGCTGACGAGTTGCTGAAGCTGGCAAGAGAATGTTTTAACACTGCGGAAATGAAGGGGATCGGAGGGGACGACCTTGTGATGAAGTATTATGAAAGGAATAAGAAGTCGGTGGATCGTATCGCACGAATGGACATATTCGATCTTCAGCACCGGCTTCCTGCATCTTTGCTGCGAATCCCCTATGAGATACTCAATCGTTGGAACCGGAATAAACTACAGGGCGCTGACGATGAATTGGTCGCAGCCATAGGCCATGAGAATTATCCCGTAACAGATGAGGGTGCCAGTGCGTTGGACCTCTTTCTTATCGCACAGAAGTGATTAGAAGTTCTGCCGGCTGGTGTCTCTGATTTCCAGATCG
>DAORAG010000167.1:0-6664 GCA_035344095.1 Cyclobacteriaceae bacterium
AAGCCGGGGTAGAAGCGGCAAAAAGCGCTGGTATGAAATGCATTGGTATCGGTTCAGTCGCTCAATTGGGGAAGGCCGATGTAGTTGTTGAACAAATTCAGAAGTTGAATACAGAAATACTTGAACAACAGTTTTAGTGTTGCACATTTAATATTATGTCACGGCTATGAGAGAATACTTTAAACACGATCCATGGAAAGTAATCGAGGAGGGCTTTGATCCGCATATGAATAAAGTTGCTGAGAGCATTTTTAGCATCGGCAATGGACGCATGGGGCAGCGTGCAAATTTTGAAGAACAATATTCTGGGGAAACGCTTCCGGGGAGTTATGTGGCTGGCGTGTATTATCCAGACAAGACCCGCGTAGGCTGGTGGAAGAATGGATATCCTGAATACTTTGCAAAAGTGTTGAATGCTCCAAACTGGATCAATTTGCACATCTCTATTGAAGGCCAACCGCTTGATCTGGCAAAATGCAAAGTTGAGTCTTTCAAGCGAGAGCTCGATATGAAAGCGGGTATATTGACTCGCCAATTTGTTGCAATACTTCCAGATGGGAAAAAGGTGGAAGTAAAGGCATCACGATTTTGCAGCATGGCTGATGATGAGATTGGTGCAATAAAGTTTTCCTTGAAACCAATCAATTTCTCTGGTGCTATGACGGTGGTTTCAGGTATTGATGCTGACGTGGTTAACATGGACTCCAACTATGATGAAAAATTCTGGAATGAAGTTTATAAGGATGCATCCAACGGCCAGGCTGTAGTAACCGCTGAAACAAAAAAGACATTCTTTCACGTCTGCTGCGGTTCGACAATTGCTGTTGAGCAAAATGGCAGCGAAGTGTCACTCAAGCAGTCGCCTATTATGAAAGACAAATACGCTGCCTTTCAATTTGACTTGTCTATCGGAAGCGGGGAGGAGACCATAATTTATAAATACGCGGCTGTTTTGTCTTCAGAGAATCACAAGAAAGAAGACTTGGTTGCCAAGTGTCGCACGCAGTTGGATTATGCCAGGCAGCAGGGGTATGAGAAATTAAGAGCCGCCCATATTAAAATTTGGGACGACAAATGGAATGAGTGTGATATCACCATTGAAGGTGATGTTGGCGCCCAGCAGGGAATTCGATTTAATATTTTTCAACTCAATCAAACCTACACAGGCAAAGATGAAAGGTTGAACATTGGCCCAAAAGGTTTTACTGGAGAGAAGTATGGCGGGAGTACATATTGGGATACAGAAGCTTATTGTCTGCCATTTTATTTAGGCACAGCCGATCAAAAAGTAGCACGAAATCTTTTAGTCTATCGCTATAAGCATTTGCAGCGGGCTATCGAAAACGCTGGAAAACTTGGGTTCACCAAAGGAGCTGCCTTGTATCCAATGGTTACAATGAACGGTGAAGAGTGCCACAACGAGTGGGAGATTACATTCGAAGAGATTCATCGTAACGGGGCGATAGCCTACGCGATCTTTGATTACATCAGATATACCGGTGATCAAGACTACCTGATAGATTATGGACTGGAGGTGTTAATTGGTATCTCACGGTTCTGGGCACAACGTGTCAATTGGTCTGATGACAAGTCCAAATACGTGATGCTTGGGGTAACCGGTCCGAACGAATATGAAAACAATGTCAATAACAATTGGTACACTAACCTGATTGCAAGGTGGACGCTCTCTTATACCCTCGAGTCGATAGAGTATGTTAAACGGCAAGACGAGTCACGCTTTGGCAAACTCGTGCAATCAATAAATTTTGATGAGCCGGAAGAAAAAAAGAAGTGGAAGGATATCATCGACAAAATGTATTTTCCAGAAGACAAGCATCGGGGTGTTTTTCTCCAACAGGATGGGTTTCTTGACAAAGTAATAAAACCAGTTTCTCAATTAGCAAAAGGGGACAGACCCCTGAACCAGAAGTGGTCGTGGGATCGCATTCTCCGATCTTGCTATATCAAGCAGGCTGACGTACTGCAGGGGCTGTATTTCTTCGAAGGAGAGTTTGACAAAGACGTGATCAAAAGAAACTTTGATTTCTATGAACCTATCACGGTTCATGAATCCTCCTTGTCGCCTTGTGTTCATTCGATTCTGGCTGCCTTACTTGGCTATCGCGATAAAGCGTATGAAATGTATTTGAGAACGGCCAGGCTAGACTTGGACGATTACAACAACGACACGGAAGATGGTTGTCACATCACCAGCATGGCTGGCACTTGGCTAAGCATCACCAAAGGTTTTGGAGGTTTTCGAGTAGCAGGAGACCAGGTTCACCTACATCCTTTTATTCCGGGCCAGTGGCAGAGCTATTCATTCAAGTTAGAGTTTAGGGGTCATGTGATTAAGGTCAATGTTACGCAGTCGAGTATTGACGTGACATTGGAGGAGGGCAAGGAGCTCGGAATCGTCATTTATGGTCAACATTTTTTGTTGAAAGACAAGGTTACAACGCCAATTCAGTAGACGGTTCCGGTTGTTTGATTTCATGTGCCAGAATGCATACTTATACGCCAGGTATCAGGTTCATTTTGTCACGTTTTTTCATGCAATTGTTGTGTTTGCAATCAACAATCCTGACCGTTGCTGGATAACTCTGGGGGCTAAAAAAAAATGACCTCAGTTGCAAACGTTTGCGGTTTCGATTCCGTAAAAAAACCTCATTTTTTGTGGAATTTTGCGTTCAAAAAAGGCTTTAAACTGCATATCTTTAGTCTAGGTTAATTCTGAGTTATGTTAACCGCATGACTGCTCAGAGCGAAAGATTAGCCGCCCATTTAAACTTAACAACACAATATGACACACTTTTATCTGTTAATTCGCAGGTACCTGGTTGTCTTCCTAATGCTTGGTTGCGCGACTGCTTTTGCGCAAAGATCGATTAGCGGCCGCGTCACTGCGGCAGAGGATGGCAGCGGGATACCAGGCGTAAACATTCTGGAGAAAGGTACTACGAATGGTACCGCCTCGGATTTCGATGGAAATTTCAGGCTGAACGTTGGCGACAATGCCACTTTGATTTTTTCATTCATTGGGTATAAGACGATGGAGGTTCCTGTAGGAGCTCAGTCTACACTCAATGTTACAATGGAGCTTGACGTTACTGCGCTTTCTGAGGTTGTTGTAATTGGCTACGGCCAAACAACGGTGAAAGACGCTACGGGTGCCGTTGCAGCTGTTACCTCCAAGGATTTCAACGGAGGTGTAATCGCATCTCCTGAACAGCTCATTCAAGGTAAGACCGCAGGTGTTCAGATAACCTCTGCGAGTGGTGCCCCGGGAGCAGGCGTTCAGTTGAGAATCCGAGGAACGAATTCGATTCGTTCCAACAACAACCCACTGTTTGTGGTTGACGGAGTGCCTCTAAGCGGAGGTACGCAACCAGCTGCGCCCGATCTTGGAGTTGGTTCTTCCGCAGATACCAACCCATTAAACTTCCTGAACCCAAGTGACATCGAAAGTATCAGCATTCTTAAGGATGCTTCTGCGACTGCCATCTATGGTTCAAGAGGTGCAAACGGTGTTGTGATTATCACCACAAAAAGTGGTAAAGGAAACAAGGGTACATTTGATTTTGCATCTAGCGTGAGTGTCTCTTCACCCCTTAAGAAATATGACTTATTGGAAAGGGATCAATTTTTGGCAGGGGTTGCCCAATACGGTGGTGATGCTGCTGCTCAGGATTTCGGAGCAAATACAGACTGGCAGGATTTCTTATTGAGAAACTCAGTTTCGCATAAGCAGAACCTTTCTTATGCAAAGGGTCTTACTAACGCATCTATCAGAGCTGCGATAGGATATGAAGATCAGCAAGGTGTGCTCGAAAATAGCTATATGAAAAGGTTCACCGCCAGGGTGAATGGATCTAAATCACTGCTTGATGACAAGTTGAATATTGATTTATCAGCAACTTACTCCAACGTGAAGAGGGAAGACCCTCCTACGAGCGGTAGTGCTGGTTTCCAGGGTGACATTTTGGGAGCTGCTTATTCTGCAAACCCAACATGGCCTACTGATCCTGACTTCAATCCCGGAGGTTTAAGAAGCCCGGCTAACATGTTGGAATATTTCCAAAGTACTGGAACGACAAACCGGATACTTACTAATCTTTCAGCTGACTACAAACTAAATGATGCGCTTACTGCAAAAGTTACTTATGGTTTGGACCTCTCCAGAGGAGACAGAACAACATTGGTAACTGGCCGCGCAATCAACTTTGGTAACGGAGTGCAGGGAGCTGGTGCTGGTCAATTGAACCAGAACAATACAACCAGCAATCTTGTTGAAGCAACATTGAACTACACAAAAGAAGTAGGTAGTGTTAAAATTGAGGTTGTAGGTGGTTACTCAGTTCAAAGCTTCAGAAACCAGTACTACTGGGCTGAAGGAAGAGGATTTGCTGACTTCACCGACTTTGGTAGCATGGATTATCAATTGAAGAGATCCTTTGATGCAGCTGACGAAATTGCATCATCCTTTGCTGGTGATGGTCGTTACAGCAACTGGGGATTCTCCAGAGATTTGAGAGGTTCAGTGCCTGCTGGTTCACAAGGATTTGTGAGCGGGATCGATTTTGATAACAACACCCTCTATCAAGCTTTCCTCAGAAGAAATGCAGGAGTTATTTTGTCGGGAATTGGAGCCAATTTCTTTGACCAAACAGATTACCTCCAGTCCTATTTTGCTAGAGGTAATTTCACTATCAACGATAAATTGCTGTTGACCGCTACTTTGAGAGCAGACGGTTCTTCAAAGTTTGGTAAGGATAACCGTTATGGTATTTTCCCTTCTGCAGCGATTGCCTACAAGCTTCATGAATTGGATTTCATGCCTGATTCTTTCAACAACTTCAAGATCCGTGCAGGATATGGTGTAGTGGGTAATCAGGATGGTTTGGGTTATGGCGAATTTATCCGCAGAGAACGTTGGGCGGACGTTGATGTTGGAGATGCAAGAGAAATTAACCTTCCTGGTACTTCAACGCAAGGATCTGTAAACCCTAGCTTAAAGTGGGAGTCGACTACACAAATAAGTGCTGGTATTGACTTTGGGTTAAATAATGATAAAATCAGTGGTAGCTTTGACTACTACGTAAAGAACACTACTGATTTGCTTTTGAGAGCGAATGCGGCTCAACCTGCGGTAGCTGACCAAATATTCACCAACCTCGATGCTACTGTTGAGAACAAAGGTTGGGAATTGTCACTTAGCTATGCAGCAATAGAAAGTTCAGATGCTTCATTGACTTTAAGTGGAAACATATCCAATAACAAAAACCAGGTGAAGGATTTTGCTGGACTATTGGACGCAGGTACAATTCGTGGTCAAGGACTTTCTGGTGCATACGCACAAAGACTAGCAGGAGGTCAACCGCTATTTTCATTCTTCTTGCGTGAGTTTGGTGGATTTGATGCCAATGGTCAGCCGATAGGTGACGAACAGGTTTTTGTTGGCAAAACAGCGCTTCCTACTTGGAATATGGGATTCTCCATCAATGCAACGTATAAGAAGTTTGACTTCAATATGTACATGTCTGGTCAGTTTGGTCAGTATGTTTACAATAACACGAGAAATGCGTTATTCACAGCTGGTTCTATCAACAACGCCAGAAACGTGACACCTGATGTATTGACCAACGGTGAGGCCGGTTCGGCAGAAGCTTCTGTTTCGACTCGATTCCTTGAGAAAGGTGACTTCATTAGAGGCCAAAACCTTACCATCGGATACAATATTCCTGTAAGTGGAACATTTAAGAATTTGAGAGTGAGCTTTAACGCACAGAACTTGTTCTTGATTACTGATTACTCAGGATTGGATCCTGAGGTGAGCAGCAATCCTTCGGATAATGATCTGTTGAATAGACTGCCAACCGCAGGTATTGATTGGGCGGCATATCCTCGTCCTAGAATATTTACACTAGGACTGAACGCCTCGTTCTAAATTTAGATTTGAACAAAATGATAACAATAAACAAAATGAGAAATAGAAGATTGATACCAGCAGTTTTGCTGGCGTTCGTAGTATCTTCTTGTAGCCTTGATATCGATGAGACAGACTCATTGATAACTGAGGGTGCGTCTGATGTATTTAATGGTGTGGCCAGTCCATCGGATGCGGTTACGAACCTTTACAATAATATTTCAGGCCAGGCAGGTGATCAGGCTAACCTTTTCGCCCTTCAGGAAGTTACTACCGATGAATTGATGGTGTTGACACGTGGTACAGACTGGGGTGACAATGGTATTTGGAGAACTCTCCATCAGCACACCATGGGACCAACTCACGCTTATGTGAACCAAGTATGGAACGATAAAAACAGTGCCGTGCTAAGGGCTACTGAGATTATTGACCCATTGAGCAACGCGTCAGCGGCAGATATTGCCCAGGCGAAATTTGTTCGGGCCTATAATATGTGGCTGGTTCTGGATTTTTGGGGACAAGTTCCTTTCAGAAACCCAACAGATGGTCCAGAGATCACACCAAGCGTGTTGACCAAGCAAGAGGCTTATGATTTGATTGTACAAGATTTGACGGATGCCATTGCTGGTTTACCAGCGAGCGATCCAACGTCAACCAACAAGAGAAGAGCAGTTAAGGCTACAGCCCGTTTCTTCCTTGCGAAAGTGAAGTTGCAGTCAAACGTTTACTTTGGCTCTT
>DAORAG010000168.1:0-6663 GCA_035344095.1 Cyclobacteriaceae bacterium
CCCCGTTAACTAAAACCCCGGCAGTGATGTCGGGTTTTTTTGTTTCTGAACTAACCCCCAAATATCTCCGCCTTCGTGATATTGAGTTTAATGATTCGTGCTTCCAACGTGGTCGGCTTCATACCCATCATGGTAGCGGCTCCATTGTCACCGCGAACTCTACCGCCACATTGCTGAAGACACTTGAGTATCCATCTGCGCTCATGCTCTTCCAGTTTGGCTGGTCGTATATTGAGAATTGCGGCTGCGCCATCTGGGCCAATAATCTTGCCTTTGGTTTGCAGGAAGACCGCCTCGATGGCTGCCCCATCATTGCTGGTGTCGTTTTCCTGAACTTGAGGTCTTGAGCTGGTAGGCTGAGCTCTTCGTGGTTTTCGCAATTTGGTTACACTGGCATCACCCACAATCACATACTGTTCCATTACATTTTCGAGCTCCCTGATATTGCCCGGCCAATCGTATTGCATCAAGTGTTGCAGTGTCTCATCTTTCAATGACCTTATGGGTCTCTTCATGCGGTGAGAAAACTTTTGCAGGAAATGGGTGATGAGCATGGGGATATCTTCCTTTCGCTCGCGAAGCGGAGGGAGGTGGATGGGAAATATGTTTAACCGGTAATAGAGATCAGAACGGAATCTACCTTCTGCCACCTCGGTTTCCAAGTCTCGGTTGGTAGCTGCGATGATTCGAACATCAAGGGTTATAGTGGACTTACCTCCAATGCGGTCAATCTCTCGCTCTTGCAATACACGCAAAAGTTTGGCCTGGAGCTCCAGAGGTAGCTCCCCAATTTCATCAAGGAAGATGGTGCCACCATTAGCCAATTCAAATTTCCCAATTCTCCTCTCCAGTGCTCCGGTGAAACTTCCTTTCTCATGACCAAATAGCTCTGACTCGATGAGTTGAGAGGGTAGAGATGCGCAATTTACCTTCACCAACACTTTAGATTTCCGATGTGATTGGTTATGCAAGGCGCGGGCAATAAGTTCCTTACCAGTACCGGTTTCTCCAAGAATAAGTACCGTTGAGTCAGTTGTAGCAACTTGTCCGATCTGCAGGAATACATCCTTCATCAGGTGGCTTGTACCAATAATTTCATCGAAGTTGTAATTCGACTTAATCTCCTCTACCAGGTAATCTTTTTCCATCTCTAACTGACGATGTAGCGCCTGGATTTGCACTAGCGAATAATATTGTTGGGCAGCCATAGATATGTAGGGAATGATCCGCAATAGCCGTTCCATGTCTATATCGCTGAAGGCGTACATGCGTGTACTTGCCATCATCACTACTGTCTTCACCTGACCACCGGTTGGCAATGGGAAGGTGGCGAGAGATCGAATGTTAAATTTTTCCTTGCAAGCCCTGAAAAATGGAACTGACGCTTGAAGCATTTCAAAGTCGTCACCAACATACAACCTAGGTGTTTCAAAGAGATAAGGGTTTTGATGTACAAAGGTCTCCGAATGAATGAGGTCAATACCAAGCTGATTGAAGAATTCTTCACCCATCAGCACATCAAAGCTATTATCCTTTTTGATTGACAGGTTAAATTGGCTTTGACTTACTGTAAGAATAGTAGTGACGTTAAGCCAATATTCAAATGGAATGAATTCATTGACTTTCCCAATTGCATCCAATGCCATTTGTTTTACATCCTTTTGCGTATTGAATGCAGTGAGTATTTCAACTTGAGCTTTTCGTTCAAGTTCAGCTTGAACAATATTTTCATACTTCAATACATTTTCGAAGGCGAGCATGATCTGGGGTAGCAACATGCTGATTCGTTCGAACTGGATATCGGTAAATGATTCTCTTGCCTTGTTGCCAAGGAACAAGATACCGGTGGTATCTTCTATCTTGAAAGGAAGGATCATGACAGAATTAGTCCCAAAAGCTGTGCGACCTCTTTCGAACATCGGGTATTGTATGCAAAGGGTATCATGCTCCGCACCTTGGTATATTCCAGGGTTGTCTGCCATAAATCTGGAGCTAGATGTCATCGCCTCGGGATCTTTTTCTGCAAACTCCACCATCACCTGCTCAGATATTCTTTCATATCTTTCGTCATCGCGCCTAATCAGTGACAACCTGTAACCCAACTGTACGGGACCTTTCCAAGTACGTAGCACAAATCGTTCACACGGGACAAATCTGTTCAAGATTTCAGCAAGTGCTATTCCAAAGTCCTCACGATTGGTACTACCAAGTAGTACGTTGTTAAGCTCTAGTTGTAACTTTTTATTTTCCTCTTCCTCTTTTAACTTTTCATACTTCAATAAATTCTCAAATGCCAGCATAATTTGAGGAAGCAACATTTGCATGAGCTCGAACTGTGACGGTATAAATGAAATAGGCTCACTATTTCCGAGGACCAGGATACATGTTGCATCACCAACTTTGAAAGGGAGAATCATCACTGACTTGATGCCAAAATCATCGGCAATTGCCCTCGCCATCGGAAAGTCCAGTTGTAGTTTTTCAAAATCTGGGCCCTGAACTATTCCAGGACTACCTGAAACCAGTTGCGCCCCCTGTATCATACTGGGAATGTTTTGTTGCGCGTATTGCAGAACATGTAGGTCTGAAAATCTCTCAAAGTGCCCATCTGGCTGACGCCTAAGGGGGATGCGATAACCAATTTGTATTGGACCGTTCCAAACTCTAAATACAAAAGTCTCACAAGGAACCCACTTGTTCACGATTCCAGCCAATGCCTTGGCAAAATCCTCCCTATTGGTATGCTCAAGCAGTACGTTATTCAACTCAAGCTGGATCTTTTTCTTTTTCTCTTCCTCTTGAAGTTGTTCGTATTTAAGCAGGTTCTCAAATGCGATCTTGATCTGTGGAATAAGTGTCTTTACAGTCTTGAACTGCTCTGGGTCAAATGCATTCTCTTGGGTTTCAGAGATCACCATCGTATGCCTCGCACCGTTGTCGTGAATCATATTGAAGATCATAATCGATCTTATACCCTGATCCTGGCCAATTTTGAAGACCGGAAAGCGTTCGGCCAACGCTGCCAACTCCGCACCTTGCTTAATTCCTTCATTCTGGGGATCACTCAAGAACTGTCCAGTTTCGACAAAGGCCTGAAAGTTTGCGTTGCGGAATGATTCTAGCGCTACATCATCATACACTTCAAATTTACCTTCCGCATTCTTGGTGCTACTTATTCGATACCCTCTAAGGGCGCCAGGCATCCAGATCGAATGAAGAAAGAACTGGAACGGAATGACCCTATTGATCACTTCAGCCAATGCTAGCCCGATCCCATCCCGCGTGGTTTGGCTGGTTAGGGTGTCGCTGACCTCCAACTGGAGTTGGAGAATCTGTTCCGGCTTAAACATGCGGAAAGGTAGGAATTAGGAAAAATACCAGACAATCATTTTCGTAGATATCCAAAAATATCCAATAAAAATTGGAGTTATCCTAATTCTAATGGTTTTACAATCTCTGGTCATCTTAACATATTTTACTGTTATACAGATAGTTACGAGTTAAATAGGCGCATGTGAGTTTTTTGGTATCCCATTTGGCATGGCCGACTCCAAAAATGAATCAGATGGATATTGGAGTAATGGGAATCAACACGTTTGCAATGACATTCTGCAAACACTGGATTAGCGCAGGGCATAAGATAGTCTTCGCAGACCTGCCTGGTCAGTTTGATATTTTCAAAAAAGTAAGCGCGCTGGGCCTGAGTGTATCGGTAACGACACCCGACCAACTCGCGAGTCTCACGGAAATCATTGTACTCGGTGTTGAGCACCGCAATCTGGAAAAGTCCATTGGACTAATGGGCCATGTCAGCAAAAAGATTGTGGTGGACCTGGTGGCTGACACAGGCACTCCAGCCCATCAAAGTTCCTTTGTTGAAATACAAAAACGACTTCCTGATGTGAAGGTGGTGAAGTTGACAAGTGTTTATCCCCATCACCTTCATCAACCATCTGACAACAAGCAAGTGATCTATTCCTACAGCAACGACCAGCTCGCTCAACGTATGGTGCGATGGTCCATTTTGGGATCAGGTTATCGCATGGTGGATGTTGATAATGGAATTCACGAGGTGGTGGATAAAAAAACAAACTAATGGAACGCATGCAAAGAAGGATGGACCTAAACGCGCTGGTAAGACTATCACTTACCCTGGCAGGACAGCAGCTATTTGGCCCAGTCGCTGGATGTTCGCACCCTCGGTATGTACGCAGCGTGCATAGGTCAAGCCTTGTTGCAAATGATGAACTCGAAAAAGTAAAATCAAATTAAAATGAAAAAGCTATTACTCATTGTATTGCTGGTCTGTTCCACACTCGGGGCTCAACTCCTGGGGCAGACCTATTCACTTGAGGAATGCGTCAGTATAGCACTGGCCAACAACACTCAGGTAACCAACAGCAACCTTGATGTATCCGCTACTGGATACAAAATCAGGGAAGTCAAAAGCGCGTTGCTTCCAACGATAGAAGCAACGGGGCAGTCGATCTACTACAAAGATCTTCCTGCGCAGTATGTGAATGCTTCCGCATTCGGGGGACCCGAAGGGGCTTATAACAAAATGACCCTGAATATGAAGCAAAATACATCTGCTACTCTGCAGGCGAGCCAAAACCTCTTTAATCAGAGCGTGATGGTAGGCCTGAAGGCAGCTAAAGTGGCGCGGGAGGCAGCAGAAGCTGCTGGCGATTACACCAAGGAGAATATTGTTTTCCAGGTGAGCGCAACCTACTACAGCATTCAGGTGCTTCAAGACAATTTGAAGCGATTGGATAACAACATCGCCAACCTTGAGAAGACCGTTGAGATTAATCAGGTGTTGAAGGATAATGAGCTGGTGTCTGACAATACTCATAATCGCATGCTCATCAACCTTGATAATCTGAGAAATCAGAGGGAGGTACAGAAGCTTCAGGTAGAAGAGTCCATTACGACTTTAAAGCTGCTGCTCAACTATGAGATCGACATGCCAATAGAGGTCGAGCCTTTCAATTATTCGGAGGTCATTTCGATGCCGGCTTCATTTGAATTGAATCAACGCCCGGACATAAAGCTTCAGCAGACACAACTCACACTGGCGCAATATGATAAGAAGGTTATCAAGGCGGGATACTTTCCAGTGTTGGTAAACACCTGGTCACTCGGATACAATGGATTCAATACGGAGTTCGGTCCCTTTCAACCGATCAATGACGACTGGATCAGAAACAGCTATGTGGCGATGACTTTGAAAATCCCTGTATTCGATGGACTAAAGAAGAACAATCAGATTCGTCAGAAAGAAATTGAAATCCAAAAAAACCTGAATACACTTTCATCGATGAAGCTGAACGCAAATAAAGAGGTAGAGGATGCCAAGACGAATTTCGAATCAAACACCCGCCTTCTGGAAAGCAGCCGGCACAGTCTGGAACTCGCTGAGGCATTGTTCATCAGTGCTCAGACAGAGTATACCAGCGGACTGACTTCATCAACGGAACTATTGAATGCTCAGAACGACCTGTCGAATGCGAGAAACAATTACAGTGCAGCCTTGCTGAATCTGAAGCTGGCTGAACTGGAACTGAAGAAGGCGAGCGGTACCCTCTTATCATCAACTAAATAAAAACCAAAGAAACAATAACATAAAAAATCATGAAAACCAGAATCATCATTTTCGGAGTAGCTATCGCCCTTGTATTGGGTGTAACAGCAAAGCTTCGAAGCAATAAGCTCGAAGTAGACAACAACATATACCGACCTGATCTTGAGCGCAGTGTGCTCGTAAAGGCAGCAACGGTGATGTACAAAGCCCTTGACAAGACTTTCAGCTACACAGGCACTTTCGCTCCCAATCGCGAGGTAATGATTTTACCTCAGGTTCAGGGTCAGGTAGAGCAGGTGTATTTCAACGAAGGAGACGTGGTGCGCGAAGGCACTGCCATGATCCAAATCGATGACGACATACTTCAAACTCAATACGTAGCAGCCCAGGCGAACTACGAAGTCTCAAAACGTAACCTTGAGCGGTACGAGAATGCATCTGTTGGTGGTGGTGTAAGCAATCTTCAATTGGATAATTACAGATTGAACTACAAGAACGCTGAGGCCAGCTTAAAGCAGTTGCTAAAGCAGATTGAGTGGAGTCGGATCACTGCACCCTTCACCGGGACAGTAACCTTCAAAGACGTAGAGGTGGGTTCGATTGTTGGAGCCAAAGCTTTGGCACGCATCACAGACATGAGTCTATTGAAATTAGAGATCGCAGTACCCGAGCGCGAAATAAGCATGTTCAGCGAGGGCAAGGAGGTATCAATTCATTCAGACATCTATCCAGGTCAGCCATTAAAAGGCAAGGTTGACTACGTGTCAAATCGCGCTGATGATTCTCATAATTACATGGTGAGAATTGTAGTACACAATACTGCGGCCAACTCCAAGCTAAAGGCTGGTATGTACGGGACAGCTGTGATCGATCACAAAGATGCAATCAACACCATCATTATGCCACGCACTGCGCTTTTGGGTTCAGCGAAGAATCCACAGGTGTTTGTAATCGAAAATGGCAAGGCGGTGTTGCGCGATATCAAGACTGGAGATGCCAACAATGAGACCATTGAAGTAGTGGAGGGCCTGAATGCCGGTGACACAGTAGTAACCAGCGGCCAGATCAACCTATCTACG
>DAORAG010000169.1:0-6645 GCA_035344095.1 Cyclobacteriaceae bacterium
TCTTGGTGCCAATAATGAAATCAACGGTCTGACTTTAGGTGGAGTGGGTTCAGGTACTGTTATTGAATACGTAGAGGTTGTAGGTAACGAAGACGATGGAATTGAATTTTTCGGTGGGACAGTAAATGTTACCAATGCACTGGTTTGGGCGCAAAAGGATGATGGCTACGATGTAGATCAGGCATATGCTGGAACAATCAATAACGTAATCTACATTGCTGGCCCTGAGGGCGACCACGGCATGGAGATAGATGGAACCGAAGGCGGTGGTGTTAGCAGAGGATTTACGCTACAAAATGGCTCATTCAAAGGAAAAGTAGGTGAATATGGCGACTTCCGAGACAAAGCACGTGGAACAGTTAAAGACTGCTATTTCTTTAACTATAAGAAGGGAGATGATTTCGAGCTCGATGCAGATGGATCTGACAATGGGTCAGCTAAGTTTTCAGATAACCCAGGTGTGTCTGACAACTTCAAAGGGTCAGGACATGCCTTTACAGGATCCCTGATACTGACTGGATTAGAATTCAATTCTACAGTTACGGATGATGCCGCTCTGAAGACAATTGATCAGGTGTTTTTTGACAAATGGAATAAAGCACCAGTATTGTTTGACGCCACGGATACACGTACAGATGGTGACGCGACAACACAAGCTGCGGCTAACAAAGCAACTTTCAATGGCGCAAACACGATGGTAACTACAGCGACCAAAACAAAGGGAGCTGATAAAACCAAGTTTACCGGTTGGACAATGGCGGATGCCAAAGGTCAGCTGGCTGATTTCTAAGAATAATTGAGTTTTCAAAAAAGGCCACCCTTGGGTGGCCTTTTTTTATCTCGACAGCACATCCATACCGTGTGGGGTAACATTTGGATAACATTACCTAGTTTATTTAATCATAAACCTAAGACTTGGCCGAATATTATTTTGTTTTGCGGGTCATTTACTGACTAATTCCAAATAATCAGCGAGTCATGGTTAACCAAAAATTACTTCAGTGTGAACTAATTAATGTTTTCGTAAAACAGGTTTGAGGCTCCAATCGGCATCGACAGGATACCTTTGCAATCAAATTCAAGAAGATACATGAAAACCTGTCTTAAATCTGCCATTTTGATTGTCCTCACGATGGCATTTTCTTCGGTTTTGGGTCAAAAAGGAACTATTCGAGGTAAAATTATCGATAAGGAAACTGGCGAAGGGTTATTTGGTGCTACTGCAATTATTGCGGGAACCACGATCGGGAGTGCTGGTGATTTTGATGGTAATTACAGTATCGAAAATGTCGATCCCGGTACCTACGAGGTTCAGTTTTCCTTCATTTCATACCAAACTCAAAAGGTTACAGACGTAGTCGTAAAGCCAGGTGAGGTTACACTAATTGATATTACCCTCTCTACCGATGTCCAGCAACTGGAGGAGATTGTTGTAACTGCACAGGTGATTAAAGATTCAGAGTCTGCGCTGATGACGGTTAGGCGTAAATCACCAAACGTAATGGACGGAATTTCAGCACAGTCATTTAGAAAAATTGGAGACTCTAATGCTGCATCAGCTATTCAGCGTGTTCCTGGTGTCTCTGTTCAAGGAGGCAAATACGTCTTCGTGCGGGGTCTGGGAGATCGTTATAGCAAGTCAACACTAAACAACATTGATATTCCTGGACTCGATCCGGACAGAAACTCGATTCAGATTGATATTTTTCCTACGAACATTATCGATAACATGGTAGTAACTAAGTCTTTTACTGCCGATAAACTAGCCGACTTCACTGGTGGTGTGGTTGACATTGAAACTAAAGATTTCCCTGAGCAAAAGCAGTGGGTCTTCAGTTCCAATCTGGGTTACAATCCTTCCATGCACTTCAAAAGTGACTATATTACGTATGAAGGTGGTAACACTGATTTTCTTGGCTTTGATGATGGAAGTAGAGATCTTCCCATTTCTCGCGAAACCGTTATTCCAAGTCCTGTTACCCGTGATCCACAGTTGGAGCAGCTTACCCGTAGTTTAAATCCCACACTTTCTGCGATGAGAAAGAACAGCTTTATGGACTACTCCTTAGGTATATCTGGTGGGGATCAAAAGAGATTCACATCTTTTACACTTGGGTACAACCTGGCTTTGAACTATCAAAACACAACGACTTATTACGAGAACGCGCAGTTGGGCGCATATGCAAAGTCAACTAACCCTGACAATCTGGATTTGATTCCCGATCGCGTGCAATCGGGACCGCTTGGATCAAATCAGGTTCTGGCAAGTGCCCTAGCTGGGCTAGCTTTGAAGACCGATAAGTCTAAATTCAAGGTGAATTTCATTCGGCTTCAAAACGGGGAATCCAGAGCGTCAACATACACAAGAAATACGTTCATCTTCGGATCGAATACCATTGAGTCAACCAACCTCGACTACAATGAAAGTTCCATAACCAACCTACTTCTATCAGGTGATCATAGAATTGGATCACAAAGTAAATTTGAGATCAACTGGAGACTATCACCAACATGGTCGAGAATTGACGATAAGGATGTTCGCCAGACACCATATCGTGTGGAAGGAGGAGTGTACACAATTGAGCCTAGCGAAGCTGGAGATCCAATCAGAATTTGGAGATTTTTGGATGAAACCAACTATGTTGGGAAGCTCGACTTAACCCAGGCTTATGAATTCAGAGGGATTGAAGCCAAAGTGAAATTCGGTGCGAGCGAAACCTATAAGCAACGTAACTTTAGTATTGACCAATTCAGATTGGGATTACGTGGCGCAAGCAACTTTACCCTAACCGGCAGCCCAGATGAACTGATGAGTGATGATTTACTTTGGAATCCTACCGAGGGAATTGGAACATTCATTAGAGGAAATTTTGAGGTATCAAACACGTTTGAGGCCTCGCAGAATATATTTGGCGCGTATGTTTCTAACGAAATGAACGTTTCTGAAAAAGTAAAAACAATCCTGGGATTGCGTGCAGAGCAATTTGATCACAGGTATACTGGTCAGAACCAGGCCTACGCATCTGGTGATGTCGTAAATGGAATCAAATATGATAATGACAATTTGCTGAGCTCGTTGAATTTTTTCCCTTCCGCTAACGTCATCTACTCGTTCAACTCAAGTATGAATCTTCGCCTTGGCTTTTCGAGAACAATTGCCAGGCCGTCATTTAAAGAAAAGTCGATCGCTCAGATTTTTGACCCCATCACCGACCGTACCTTTATTGGTAATATCGACTTAGTTGAAACCAATATCTCTAACTTCGATCTGAGATGGGAATTGTTTCAGGAACGCGGCCAAAATATTTCGGTAAGTTTATTCTACAAGGACTTTACAAACCCGATTGAACAAGTGTCCTTCGCTGCAGATCCAAGGTCTATTCAACCGCGGAACGTAAACGATGCGAATGTGTATGGAATTGAATTGGAAGCGAGAAAGAGTCTGACATTCATTTCGCCATCACTTAAGAATTTCACCGTTAGCACAAATGTCTCGTTCATTGAGTCAGAAGTTCAGATGAGTGATGAGGAGTTTACAGGTCGGATGTCATTTGTCAGAACAGGGGAAACTATTGATCGGAAACGTCAGCTTCAAGGCCAATCGCCATACCTAATTAATGCTGGCCTGCAATTTGATAACCAAAATGGTTGGGAAGCTGCCCTTACCTATAATGTTCAGGGGGAGAGATTATCAATTGTAGGTATCAATGCGAGTTCGGATGTATTTGACCAGCCTTTCAATAGCCTCAATGTAAACGTCAACCGTACTCTAGGTGGGGCAGATGGGAAAATCAGACTGGGGATTGGAGCGGAGAATATTCTCAATGATAAAATTGAAAGTTTCTCGAAAAACTTCGGTAGCAGCGACAAAGTGTTTTCAAGCTTGAGTCCTGGAACTCGGTTAAGATTGCGCTTCAACTACACATTCTAGGAATTAATTGCTATACAATAAAAAAGCCACCCCATCGGGTGGCTTTTTTGTTTAGTTCACTTTCCGTTGTCGGTCCTTGTGTAGCTCAATTACTTTTTTGATTTGTTCGCTCGCTTGTGCCACAGAATCCTGTGCTAACTTGTTGTTTTCAATCTTTTGAAGGAGAACAGCATGCTCGAGTTTATTGCCTTCAAGGCGTTCCTCCAGCTTCAATTTCTCTTGCTCGTTATTGCCCAGTTGAATGTTGAGGTCTTTGTTTTGATTGACCAGGCGCTGTGATTGACGCGTGGTGGCGTCATACGCACGCTGTGCTTCGTCAATCTGTGCTTGTATTTTGTCTTTATAAAACTTGATGCCAAATCGATACACTTCTTTCTCCAAATCCTTCTTCACAATTCCGATATCGTTGACCGTCCACTCGCCTTCTTTGATACCCAGCCACACTTCTGTTGACTCGCCTTTGGCTTTCAGGTCAGCATAGATTACCCCCTGCTGGTAAGCTGTACCGCCTAGCGCTGGCTCGCTGATGATCGTTACGCCAGATCCTACCTTAGGCTTGCCAAAGTCTTTTAGAAATTTGTTCCAGGCGATTGATACTTCCTCCTTCTTTGCTTCGAGCGTGGTAGCATATCCTTCCGCAGTATCGCCATTTACCTTTTGGGAATGACCTTCTGTTGTCACCTTTTGTGCTTGTATCCTGAGGGTTGCAACAAAGCAGAAAATCAATACGATAAACTTATTTAGTTTCATCCTGTTAAATTAATGTACCTGTCCTGATACGCAATATTGGGTTCAGCGTGCATAAAGCTACGCCAAATGCCGAAAAACATCCTTATCACCGGGGGCTCAGGACTTGTGGGCACCCGACTTACACAATTGCTGCTACAAAAAGGCTACCAGGTTTCTCACCTTTCCCGTACTGGTGGCGATGAGGGGTCGGTAAAAGTCTTTCAATGGGATGTAGAGAAAGGCGTAGTCGATCCGAAAGCCTTTGAAAATATCCATGCCATCGTCCATCTGGCAGGCGCGGGCATTGCCGACAGGCCCTGGAGTGAGAAAAGAAAAAAAGAAATCCTTGAAAGCAGGACGCACTCAACAGCCCTATTGCACAAGGCTTTGAAAGACGCACCAAACGAGGTCAAGGTATTTATCTCCGCATCAGCCATTGGTTACTATGGATATGCGGGCAGCGAGCATGTGTTTAGCGAGGAAGATGAACCAGCAAGTGATTTCCTTGCCAATGTTGTAAAAGAATGGGAACACGCAGTGGACAGAATATCATCGCTGGATATTCGTGTTGCCAAACTACGTATCGGTATTCTCTTAAGCGAAAAGGGAGGCGCTCTGGTGGAACTCGCCCGTCCGGTACGCTGGTTTGTAGGTAGTCCGCTGGGAAACGGAAAACAGTATGTGAGCTGGATACATATTGATGACGTGTGCGCAATGTTTATCCACGCGTTGGAGAACGACCTGTCGGGAGTTTATAATGCCGTTGCTGGCGAACCGGTGACTAATAAGGAACTGACAAAAGCGATTGCCAAAACGTTAGGTCGACCGCTGTGGCTTCCACACGTCCCGGAATTTATTTTGAAAATGGTGCTGGGTGAGATGGCAGATCTGGTGATCAAGGGCAGCAAAGTATCATCTGCTAAAATCACGCGTACTGGTTTCCAGTACAGATTTGCAGACCTGAGTAATGCATTAAAGGATCTCTTGCAAAAGGATTAACCAGTACTAGCTTGCGATCTTCGTCTCCTCAACCACTACAGGCTCAGTAACTTTTTTAGCACCTTTAGCCTTTTCAGCTTTTTTAGGCTTTACACTTTTGATGCTTTCCGCCTTCTTATTCTTCTTATAAAGCTTTTTCAACTCCTTCTGTAGTGCACTGGTCAAACGCTTGGATGTTTGCTTTACTACCTTCTGTGTTTTCTTTGAAGCTTTGGTGATGTCTAGTTTTTCCAATGCCTGGGAAACAGATTCCTGAACTTTTGAACGAATTTCTTTTTTCGAGAGATGTTCCATATTACTGCTAGGGTTATTAATCAAATGTAAATGATGTTATGCAATAGTTACAGACCCTTCCCAAAACTTAACATTAACCTAATATTCGAGCTCCTTAGTTACTGAAAATGAGCTCCTTACAAATTTGAACCAGTCGTTAATAAAACACTTCCAAGGCCCTGTGGAAATAACAGATACTTAACTGGCGATACCCGCTTAGGAGATCGCAGAAGGGTACTTTTGGGTCATCAATATCTTCTTCTTCTGGGTAAGGCAGGCGTTCCAGTCTGCCTTTTTTCATGCGTAGCATTCAAGAAATTCTCTTTGTCTGACTTGAACGTATCTTTGAGTTTGGAATAAAGAACGAAGAAATGGCTAAGAAGAAAGCGCATTCGTCTGCCACGGACGAAGAAAGTAAGATTAGAAAGGCATTTAAGGATAAAGATTGGGCGGAGATCAAGAGTTCTGACTCCTGGGTGATCTTCAAAGTGATGTCGGAATTTGTGGAGGGATTTGAAAAGTTGGCCAAGATCGGACCATGCGTCACGATTTTTGGTTCAGCCCGTACAAAACCCGATCATGACTATTATAAAATAGCTGAAGAGATCGCATTTCAATTGGTGGAGCATGGCTACGGAGTGATTACCGGTGGTGGTCCTGGCATTATGGAAGCAGGAAACAAAGGCGCTCATCGCGCGGGCGGAAAAAGTGTG
>DAORAG010000170.1:0-6628 GCA_035344095.1 Cyclobacteriaceae bacterium
GAAGCAGTATATCCCTTGTTGATTTTTACCATGTCTTCCGGTGTGCCTGCAAATAATAATTGACCACCTTTTTTTTCTCCACCCTCCGGCCCAAGATCGATAATCCAGTCGGCACATTTGATTACTTCCAGATTGTGCTCTATTACAATCACAGTGTGCCCTTCATCTACCAGGGCATTTATCGCCTTGAGTAATTTGCTGATGTCGTGGAAGTGAAGCCCGGTAGTTGGTTCATCAAAAATGAAAAGGATGTGTTCGTTGGTGTCGGAATTCTTTTTGCCTAGGAATGAGGCTAGCTTCACACGCTGAGCCTCACCTCCACTAAGTGAGTTTGAACTTTGGCCGAGCTTTACATAACCGAGCCCCACCTCATACAGCGGCAATATTCTATCGTAGACCGCTTTTTTGTCTTTGAAAAACTCAAGAGCGGCCTCAACGGTCATATCGAGAATGTCGGCAATATTTTTTCCCTCATATTCTACCTCTAGCACTTCTTGCTTGAATCGTTTCCCATGACAAGTTTCACACTTCAGGAAAATGTCAGCCATGAACTGCATCTCTACTTTGGTCTCACCCTCACCCTGACAGGTTTCGCACCGACCTCCTTCTACATTGAAAGAATAATGTGAAGGTTTATACCCACGCTGCTTACTTAATGGCTGATCTGAGAAAAGCTGTCTGATGGCGTCATAAGCTTTCACGTAGCTGATCGGATTCGACCTTGATGATTTTCCAATCGGATTTTGATCAACAAACTCTACCTGTGTAATCCTCGCGATATCGCCTTCCAGCTTGTCGTACCGGCCGGGCGTTTCAGCTACAGAGCCATTGACACGTCCGATGGCTGGGTAAAGAATCTTTTTAATTAATGTTGACTTTCCACTTCCGCTCACCCCAGTCACAACGGTAAGCGTACCCAATGGAAACTCAACCCGAAGGTTCTTAAGATTATTTTCTCGGGCACCCGAAACAACTATCGAATCCTTCCACTTTCTTCTTTTGGCAGGCACTTTAATTTCTTCCTTCTTGCTTAAATAGTTGGTGGTATGTGACTGCACATTCCCATTCAAGTCTGACAAGGCCCCTTGATACACAAGCTCTCCGCCATGTGCTCCAGCATCAGGTCCAATGTCAATGATCTGATCTGCTGCCCTCATGATCTCCTCCTCATGTTCCACTACGATGACCGTGTTACCAAGGTCGCGCAGTGACTTCAGCACTTCGATCATTCGATCGGTATCACGAGGGTGTAGCCCGATGCTGGGTTCATCCATGATATACATCGATCCAACCAGCGCGCTGCCCAGTGCAGTGGCGAGTTTGATGCGCTGAAATTCACCTCCTGACAAAGTGGAGGTAAGTCGATTCAGTGTAAGGTAGCCAAGGCCAACCCGGATCATATAATCAACGCGTGACCGGATTTCTTTTAAGATTCGGTCGCTTACCTTTTTCTCGTAGTCCGTCAGCTTGAGGTTGTCGAAGAACTGTGCCATTTCCTCCAGAGGCATCAGTACCAGGTCGGTGATGGACGTGTCGTTGATCTTTACATAAGAAGCGTCCTTGCGCAGGCGTGTACCTCTGCAATCGGGGCATGTGGTCCTGCCGCGGTAGCGGGAAAGCATCACCCGGTATTGAATCTTGTGCATCTTCGATCCGAGGTACTTGAAGAAATCGTTGATGCCATCGAAATACTCATTGCCGTTCCAGAGCAATTCCTTTTCTTTTTGCGTGAGATCAGAATAGCTGCGATGAATCGGGAAGTTGAATTTGATTCCATTTGTCACCAGTGGCTTAAGCCACTTTCCCATAGTGGCGCTGCGCCAGGGAGCGATCGCTCCCTCATAAACAGAAAGACTTTTGTCAGGAATGACGAGGTCTTCGTCAATGCCTAAAACTTTTCCAAACCCCTCGCAGGTACGACATGCACCGTAGGGATTGTTGAAGCTGAATAAGTTTACAGAAGGCTCAGTGAAAGAAATGCCGGCCAGTTCAAACCTGTCAGAGAACGAAACCGGCTTCGTGCCATCCACATAAACTGTGCAATCCCCATGACCTTCGAAAAATGCGGTTTGAACAGAATCGGAAAGGCGAAATGTGAGATCCTCGTCTTCTTTGTTTGTTACCGCGCGGTCTATAAGCACTTCAAAAGCCGATGATTTGGCGGGCTTTTTCTTGTCGTTGAGAATTTCCTCAATGAACCGCATCTCACCATTTACCAGAATACGAGCGAATCCTTTGCTTAACAGAAGATTCAACTCGTCTTCCAACTTCCTGCCCCTGTTGATCTTGAGTGGGCAGGCCACCATGATTTTCGTGCCGTCTTTCAGCTGATGAATACGATCCAGCACGGACGATACCGTGTCTCTGGATACAATCTCGCCACTTACCGGAGAGTAGGTCTTCCCAACGCGCGCAAACAACAGTTTTAGGTAATCGTAAATTTCTGTAGTTGTACCCACAGTAGACCTTGGGTTGCGCGTATTTACCTTTTGTTCAATGGCAATAGCCGGAGATACTCCTCTGATGTAGTCGACATCCGGCTTTTCCATTCTGCCGAGAAACTGGCGGGCATAAGAGCTCAAACTCTCTACGTACATTCGCTGCCCTTCGGCAAATAAGGTGTCGAATGCCAGTGAAGACTTGCCGGAACCAGACAACCCGGTAATGACTACGAACTTATTGCGGGGGATCGCGACACTTAAGTTTTTGAGGTTATTGACCCTTGCCTTTTTTATGATGATAAACTCCTTGGGATCGAGTTGATCAAGTTCGTTTTCAGTAAACACAAGGGGCTTGGTCATGAGCCTGCAAAATTAGTGAATTGCGTGGCAATGAGGTCTAAAAAATAAGACACCATCTTGAACTCAAGATGGTGTCAGGGTTTAGGTTTAGAGAAAATCTTAAATGCTAATCGTCAAAATCGGGATCGTAGCTCGGATCCTTGCGAGATCCCTCGTTGTCATCATCAAAATCGGAGTCTTTGCTGTTGTAGTTATCATTGTCGAAGTCATCGTCATTGTCAGAATCGAACTCGTCTTTCTCACTTGACTCTACATCATAGCCTCCATCGCTGTTTTTAGTAGCCGGAACTTTAACCAGGTAAACAGAATCCTCTGTCTCCAGTGGAAAAACAAAAATAGGCTCCCTCTTGGCGTTCATGATCCGCGATATGCTGGTCTCATAGCCATTAGGATACTGTCTTTTCACCAGGTCCTTAAGTTCGTCCGGGAGGGTGTCCAGACTTTTTATCACTCGTTTTTTAGTATCACCCATGTGGTTGTATATGTCAAAAAAATCGGGCTCAAATAGCAAAAGAAAATCTTTAACAGGCAATTTTTTTGCATTATTTTTTTGCCTCCAATTAGAATATTTCTACCTTTTCGATCCAGAAATTAATAAACCTAACCCACACACTATCGAGCGAGACTTCTACGTTACCTAAAAGTGAGATAGAATGATTGACAGAAGAGTAAGCGACCAGGAACTGGTTACGCTTTATCAAAATGGTAACGAAGAGGCGTTCGAAATGCTACTTCTAAGGCACAAATCGCGAATTTATACGGGTATTTACCTCATCGTAAAGGACCGTTACGTAGCGGAGGATCTCCTCCAGGAAACTTTTATCAAAGCTATCAACACGATCAAAGGCAGGCGCTACAATGAGGAGGGCAAGTTCCTTCCGTGGCTTAGCCGCATTGCACACAACCTGGCCATTGATCATTTCAGGAAAAATAAACGACATCCTGAAATCGTGTTGGAAGAGGGGAGCAGACTTTTCGACTCAATGCAATTTGCAGACGAGTCGTTTGAAAATGCGCAGCAGCAACGCGATACCAAGCGCAAGCTCAGAGGTCTGATCAAAGAACTCCCAATTGAACAGAAACAGGTGCTCATCATGCGCCACTATCTCCAAATGAGTTTTCAGGAGATAGCAGACAGAACTGGTGTGAGTATCAACACTGCCCTGGGCAGAATGCGCTATGCGCTCATCAACCTGAGAAAGAAAATGACAAAACAACATATTGCCTATGACCCAAACCTTTACCCAAGACGATCTGATCAGGTATTTATACCGCGAGACTACGGAGAGGGAGACGCGGGAGATTGACAAAGCACTGATCTGCGACTCTGAATTGCAAAAGCAATACAAAGAGTTGGTAACAATGAAGAGCCAATTAGACGAGCTTCGAATGGAGCCTTCCGATCGCTCAGTAAATGGAATTCTAAATTACGCCCGAGGCCTGCAGGAGAAACACTAGTTTTGACATAGTGACTGTCTTACTCGAATAGATTGTTAATCTATATGATTATCAATCTATTTCGTTTCACTCGTCCTGCCTTTTGAACATTTCGCGCTAATTTTAGCTTATAGGTTCATTACAGAATTTTTTCTATGAATTTGTTGGCTGAATTGGCTAAAGTCCCTCTTTTTAAAGACCTGCCCCCGCAAGACTTACAATGGCTTGCTGACCATGGTGCCCTCACCACGGCAGAGGAAGGTGATCAAGTTTTCAAGAAAGGCTCTTCCATCGATTCACTTAGAATACTGCTTCAAGGAAAAGTAAACCTGTATATCGAACAAGCAGGTCAGCTTCGGTCACTTGGTGCTTTTGAAAAAGGCGACATCACAGGTTTGCTCCCCTATTCAAGACTGCGCACGGCTGTAGGGGCAGCCATTGCTGCCGAAAAATCAATCATATACGAACTTCATAAAGACAATTTCCCCGAAATGATCAAGGAACACCACGAGCTCACCGCTGTGCTGGTACATAGCATGACCGATAGGGTCCGTGATTTCACCAAGCAACAGCAGCAAAACGATAAAATGATGGCCTTGGGAAAGCTATCAGCCGGACTTGCTCACGAACTCAATAACCCATCAGCAGCAGTAGTCAGAAGTGCAAGAGAACTGAAAAAACACCTTTCAAATCTTCCTGAGAAATTCAAAAGTGTCATCAAGATAAAAACGACAGATGAAATAGTTGATCAGGTAAACGAACTCGTATTCAATCGGATTGCGGAGTATGGAAAAGTGTCGCTTTCGCTGATGGAAAAATCGGAGAAAGAGGATGAGATGGCCGAATGGCTGGAAGCACATGCCATCAAGAATTCATACGAACTGGCTGAGACTTTTGTAGAATTCGGGTTAACAATTCCTTCTCTCGAAAACCTGAAAACAACTTTAAGAGATGAGGACCTTTCTGCTGTTATCAATTGGATAAACCAGGTGCTCAATACCGAAAGGCTGGTCAATGAGATAGAAGAAGCTTCAAGAAGAATCAATGACCTGGTGACGTCAGTTAAGAGCTATACCCATATGGATCAGGCTGTCGAACGCAAAAGAGTTGATATCCATCTGGGCATTCGAAACACGGTCAAGATGCTTAACCATAAACTTAAGAAGAGCAATCTCCAATTAATCGAGCGATTTGATGACAACCTTCCCGAAGTGAATATTTACGTCAGCGAGATGAATCAAGTGTGGACTAACTTGATTGATAATGCTATCGATGCGATGGAAGGACAGCAGGGAAGTAAACTCGAGCTCGTCACAAAAAGAGATGGAGCGTTTGTGAATGTGTCCATCATTGATAATGGCCCCGGTGTGCCAGACGATATTAAGGATAAAATATTTGATCCATTTTATACGACTAAACCTATTGGTAAGGGTACGGGTCTGGGGTTGGATGTAGTTCAGCAGATCGTAAACCAGCACAAGGGCAAAATATATTTACACTCGCAGCCTGGACACACAGAATTCAGAGTGTGCATGCCCATTGATTGATATTCTATGAAGAAACCTATACTATTTGCAATCGATGATGATCAACAAGTTCTGAGAGCGGTCGTCCGGGACTTGAGGTCGACCTATAGCAATGAATACCGCATTCTAAGTACAACTTCGGCAAACGAAGCACTTGACTCCCTGAAAGACTTGAAGAATAAGGGAGAAACAATTGCCTTGTTTTTAACCGATCAGCGCATGCCAGAAATGCTTGGTGTAGAGTTTCTGGAAAAGGCAAAGGAGATATTTGCCGACTCAAAAAGAGTTTTGCTTACTGCATATTCTGATACGGAGGCAGCCATCAAAGCAATTAATGATGTTCAGCTGGACTATTACCTGATGAAACCCTGGGATCCTCCGGAAGAAAAATTGTATCCGGTGCTGAATGACTTATTGGATGAGTGGCAGAGTCGACACATACCGGAGTTTGTCGGTATTCGGGTGGTAGGATTTCAATGGTCGCCCAAGTCTCACCAGATTAAAGATTTCCTCTCTGGTAATATGATCCCCTATCAGTGGCTCGATATTGAGAGCAACAAAATTGGGCAGGAGCTCATCGAACTGAATCACCTCGACCGGAAAAACTTGCCGGTTCTTTTTTTTGAGGATGGCTCGCATCTCGTGAATCCAGAGCTGAATCTGATTGGAGAGAAGACGGGCATGAAGCCACGCGCCTCTAAAAGCATGTATGACGTTGTCATCATTGGGGCCGGGCCCTCTGGGCTAGCTGCTGCGGTGTACGGAGGGTCCGAAGGACTCAATACAGCATTAATTGAGAAAAGAGCACCAGGTGGCCAAGCTGGAACGAGCTCCCGCATCGAAAACTACCTGGGGTTTCCAAAT
>DAORAG010000171.1:0-6611 GCA_035344095.1 Cyclobacteriaceae bacterium
CTATGATTGGCCTTGGCTACTTGGTTATTGCCCGCACATCAAACACCAAAATCTTCAGTTACCAATGGGCATGGGTCAGTTGGTGGTTATTGAATGCCGCGGTAGTGTGTGGAACTCTTTTGTTGATGAACGGAATCAACAATGGAGGAGGAGAATATCGCGAATACATCTGGCCTGTTGCCACAATGTTTGCGTTGGGTTTGGTGCTCACTCTGGCCAACTACTATAAAACCGTTGCAAGCAGAAAAATTTCCGAGATATATATTTCCAATTGGTACATACTTGGGGGTCTCATCTGGACCATCGTGCTGGTAACGATTGGCTACTTGCCATTCTATCAAAATGGATTGGGTGAAACCGTCATACAAGGCTACTACATGCACCAGGGGGTTGGTATGTGGTTCATGACATTTACGCTGGGTCTCACTTATTATTTTCTGCCTTCATCACTCAATAAACCCATCTACTCTTATTCATTGGGCGTACTGGCTTTCTGGACGCAGATGTTGTTTTATACGCTCATCGGTACACATCATTTTGTTTTTAGCCCGTTGCCCTGGTGGCTTCAAACAGTCGCGATCGTTTTTAGCGCAGGCATGTTTATTCCGGTAGTAGCAGGTTCAACAAACTTCCTGATGACTATGAAGGGAAGCTGGAATCACATTTCGAAAAGCTATGTGTTGCCGTTTTTTTTGGTGGGTGTGGTATTTTACTTCGTTGGTTCAACACAAGGGAGTTTCCAGGCATTTCGGTTTACCAACTACGTGTGGCATTTTACTGATTTCAATGTGGCGCATTCGCACATGACCATGTACGGAATTATTTCTTTTTTGCTTTGGGCGGGAATGTATGCTATTCTACCAAAAATTACCGGCAACGAACCCAGGCATATTTTTGTAGGCGTTCATTTTTGGATGGCCTTTGTGGGTCTATTCGCCTACATGTTGTCCATGATGGCTGGAGGGACCCTGAAGGGGCTAAGTTGGATCGAAGGCAATTATTTCATGGAGTCGGTCGTGCAAATGAAGCCTTATTGGATTTGGCGTGCCATAGGCGGCTCCCTTATGTTTTTTTCTCACTTGATGTTTGCCTATAATTTCTATTATATGGTGAGGCGCCCTGAGGAAATTCCCACTCTAAGTAAATTAAGTCCAAACCCTTCAACAACATAAAAGCATGTTAAACCTGCACAAAGATCATAGGAGCCTGGTTGCGATTTCACTATTCGTATTTGTGTTGTTGAGTTTAGTAATTGCAGTTATTCCTGCATACCAAATGCAGGATGTAGTGCCTCTTCCAGAACAACCAGAATTGAATGATGCTGAGTTGCGCGGTTTGGAAATATACATTAGCGAGGGTTGCGTAGCATGTCACACACAGCAAGTCAGAAGCATTGAAATGGATAAGCAGTGGGGCGATCGGCCGTCAATACCCTCAGATTATTATTACACGAAAAACAGACTGGATATATGGAGGCAATCGCCTTCATTGCTCGGTAGTGAGCGTACTGGCCCGGATTTAACCAACGTGGGAGTACGCCAACCGGCAACACAATGGCATCTGCTCCATCTCTACAATCCACGTTCCGTGGTTGATGAGTCCATCATGCCAGCATATCCATGGTTATTTATAGAGAAAGAGAAATTGGATTCAGATGAAGTAGAGGTGCCAGTGCCACCGGGGCTTAAAAAGGATCTCAATTTGAAAGTGGTCGCTACACCACAAGCCGAAGATTTGGTTGCCTACCTGCTGTCACTCAAGCAAACCAAACTTCCTGATGGCAGCAAGCCGGACTTTATTCCTGCCAAAGTAAAGGGGCAAACCCAAGCCAATTCAGCCGTCACCACGATGTTGCCAGACGGTGAACAATTGTACATGCAAACCTGTGCTGCCTGTCATCAGGCCAACGGCATGGGTCTGGCCGGTGCTTTTCCACCGCTGGCTGGTAGTGCCATTGTGAAGGATAGTAACCCCGAATTAATGGTTCAGATAATTCTGAAAGGTTATGATGCAAGACCCGATTATGCTATCATGGTGGGCTTTGCTGACCAGTTGACCGATGAGGAAATCGCAGCCATAGCCAATCATGAAAGAACCAGTTGGGGCAACAATGCACCAGAAATTTCGGCTGAAGATGTAAAGAGAATAAGAAGTTATACGTTGACACTAACTAAATGATTATGGAGCAAAAAGAGAATTACATACCCAGTCTGATTACCAAAACCCCGTTGGAAGGTCGGGAGTTAGCTATAAAATTGGCACGAAAGTCCATCGCTGCCATTCAACCAGATGCGGAAGCAAGGAAAAAACTCAGGGCTGACTACGTGAATGATACAGCCCAACTGATTGCGTCAGCCCATGTTGTGGCTGTCGAATTTCAAACCATCGCGCAAGCCAATAATTACTGGAGATGAGCGCGAGGGTAGCAAATAGGGCTTTCGGATTGTTTTGCGTTTTATTCCTGGTAATCGGAGTTATCAATGCATGGGCATGTGAGTTGTGTAAAAAGAATCAACCCAAAGTGCTGGAAGACGTGACGCATGGTGCTGGTCCCCAGGGTAATCTCGACTATTTGATTGTTTCTGTTGCCCTGGTTGTAGTAGGTATTACGCTGGTATTGAGCTTGAAGTTTTTAATTAGCCCCGGGGAGCATCATCCCGGACACGTAAAAAATATTGTTGTTGATACCCACAATCCTTGAAATACATGGAAGACAATCGGATCATAAAAATTTTTCTGGATGATGAACCGCAGCCATTTGCGGAATTTTCCCCACCTGTAAAGTTCATTTTTGACACGACTAAAATCACGGATGGAAAGCATCAGTTGAAGGTAGTGGCCAGATCAACAAAAGGTGTTGAGGGTATTAAGATCATTCCATTCGAGGTGCGAAATGGACCTGCCATTTCTGTCGTTGGACTGACTGACCATGAGGTCGTTGAGGATCAGATTCCCATTACTGTTAACGCGTATGGGAGCGAAGGCAATGACTCGTTCGTTATCAAAGGGTCGGAAACTCCAAAGGGAATTCCCTCCTGGGTTTGGGCCCTGATCATAGCCTTTGTTGGGTTTGCATTGTTTTACATAGTGATGTATTGGAGCCCTGAATTCTATCGATCGTTTATATAAATAAAAATAAATTACAGAATAGGAATCATATAATTTTAAAACACAAATAAAATGGAAGAACTATTGGAAAAAACGATTGGGGAAATCGTGGCAGAAGACTACAGAACTTCAAGGGTATTCGAAAAACACAACATAGACTTTTGCTGCAAGGGGAACAGGAGTATTAACGAAGCCTGCGAGTTGAAAGATGTTGATCGGAATGTATTAATTGATGAGCTAGCAGCTGTAAGACAGGGAAAGCCAAGTAAGGCAACTGATTTCAACAATTGGCCACTGGATGAACTTGCCGATCATATTGAGCGGGTGCATCATAAATATGTGGAAGAAAATCTGCCCATTTTAAATCAGTACCTTAATAAACTTTGTAATGTACATGGCGCACGGCACCCAGAACTGTTTGAAATTTATGATGAGTTTAAACTTTCATCGGGTGAGTTGGCTACCCATATGAAAAAGGAAGAGTTCATTTTGTTTCCACATATCCGTAAAATGGTGAATGCCCGGTTGGTAAATGTCTCGTTAAAACGACCTCATTTTGGGACCGTTCAGAATCCTGTGCAAATGATGATGCATGAGCACTCGGTAGAAGGGGGCCGGTTTGAAAAGATAGGGCATCTCACCAGCAACTATGCTGCTCCTTCAGATGCATGCAATACATACAGGGTGACGTACGCATTACTCGAAGAATTTGAACAGGACCTACATCTGCACATCCATCTTGAGAACAATATTCTTTTTCCTAAGGCTATCGAAATGGAAAGAGAATTTGAGATGATTGATCAAACACCTTGAATCGTCCTCCACCAATAAAACGGATTGAAGAACTTGTCCCACTAAGCCATGATCATCATCATGCGTTGTGGCTCTGCCTTAAAATCAGGGCTGGATTCAAGAAAGGGGTTGACATTGAGAGAATAAAAAAATATGCAGCTTGTTTTTTTAAGAAGGAACTGTTACCTCATTTTGAGCTGGAGGAAGGGTTCGTCTTTCCAGTTCTTGGAACTGAGCACGAGTTGGTAAGGAGAGCCTTAAGAGAGCATCGAAAATTGAAGAGGTTGTTCAATTCGAAATCTAATATCAAAAAGAACCTTGTATTAATCGAGGAGCAACTCGAAGGGCACATTAGATTCGAGGAACGAGTCCTATTCAGAGAGATCCAAAGAATAGCAACGCCTGAACAGTTAAGGAGCATTGCAGTCAATCATCAAATGGCTGCTATTAGTGATGAGCTCGAATATTGGAATGATAAATTTTGGCTGTAGTGCTGAGCTAATAAGATCAAAACGAAATAGGAGTAGAGACCTTCTTGACAATCTCGAAACTTTTTTTTAGACTCAATAATGAAATGGACATACTATCTCAGACAGAAACTCAAGATCGCTGTAGCGTTAGCGATGGTACTTGGAATTGTAATTATTACAAATATCGCTGATAGAAACTATTTCGTCAGCCTGCACAATTCTTTTGCCTCGGTTTACGAGGACCGTCTGGTGGTTGAAGGTTATATATTTCAACTTTCAAATATCTTACATAACAGACACTTAAAGGTTCTAAACTCATCGGCTAGTATCGGAGACAGTTGGATAGGGAAAATGCAAGAAGAAACAGAGCAAGTGTTATCTGACTATGAAAAGACTGCCTTTACCAAAAGAGAAGAAAATGAATTCCGGAACTTCAAGAATAAACTTCAGGAATTAAGAAAGCTTGAGAATGAATTCTACGCCAGGCCTCAGGACACGGATTTGTTGCAATTCGTAACGACCAAACACATAGAGCTTGCCGTGTCTCTAAATGTACTTTCTGAAATCCAAATCGAAGAGGGGAGTAGTCAAATTGATAGATCGGAGAAGATTGTGGCATCAAGTTATTTTATTTCTCGAATTGAAATCGTTGCGATTATTGTTGCGGGGATGATTGTTCAGATACTGGTTGTATTATCCAGACCAGTATCAACAAGGTTTTCCCAAAATAGTCGGTTAAACTGAGATGTCAGGCTACAGGTTTTTTTCTTGCCTGTTGCATTTTTTGGTAAAAGACCGGAAAGATCCGGTCTTTTTTTATTCCCCTCTATCAACCCCTCATCGGGAGTGGACGACACACCCCTTATCCATCAATTTTCGCCCTACTCCCATTCAAAATTCTTACTTCAATAGATGCGCATAGTGCTCAACGATGTATTCATTGATCGATTCGTAAAAGTCTTCCAGCTCCATTTCATCCAGGTCAATTGTCACCGTATTGCCTGAAGCCAGATCAAGCTTCATCTTATGCAAAACATCACGCTTATCTTTCACCAGATGTATTTGTTTGATCTCAGCAAGAGAGAAGGTGCCCTCCAATTCATTGTTTTTATACTGAATCGCATTGCCGGTCAGTTTCAGGAAGTCGTTGTAGTTTTTGATTCCCGACATGAGTTTACCTACCACCGGCAACCCTGCCACCACCACTGCCCATCCGAAGAATCGGAACGTGTTCACATTGAAGTTGAGGTAAACAAAAACGATGATCACCGGAATGATCAGGTAGAACATCGCCTGAACCTTCAACTTGGTTTCGTGATTTCGAAAGATGAGGCCATCGTCAACAGGTTTGATGTGCACATGAAAGAGAATCTCTTCCCACACAATCAACACCATTACGATTACAGCCAGGCTTATCAAGCCCTTCGCCATATTGAGATTCATTAATGCATTGACATGGGGTTGATGTTTCTCAAACAACTGACCCGCGAGAAAAAACACCACAGCGAAAACGATCACCATGAGACCAAAGCTGACATCCCTGCGATAGGTTCTCCGAACAACTTTCATATTGCGATACTGCGATTTAGATTGACTCTGATAATGATATTACTTCCATCCGCCACCAAGAGCCTGGTAAACATTAACCATGGCATTCATCTGTTGCTTTTTGGTCTCCACCAGTTCAAACCTTGATTCCAGCGCATCGCGTTGTGTCAACAGCACCTCCATGTAATCTGCGCGGGCAGAGCGGAACAAAACTGTTGAAATATCAATCGACTCTGTCAGCGCCTGCACCTGCTTCGATTTCAGGTCGTAGCTCTTTTCCAGGTTGCTGATCATAGATAGCTGATTTACCACTTCGATGTAGGCATTCAGTAAGCGTTGCTCATATTCGTATACAGCCTGCACTTGTTTCGCGTTGGCTGTGTTGAAGTTGGCACGGATAGCGTTCCTGTTCACCAACGGGGCGATCAGTTCGCCTCCCAACGAATATAGCATCGACTCAGGGGTGATCAGGTATTTCAGATTAAAGGAACGAAATCCAACCCCTGACTTTATTGCCAATGATGGATAGAATTCCGCACGCGCCACGTTAATATCCAATTTGGCAGCAGCCAATTCAAACTCAGCCTGTCTTATATCCGGCCGGTTGGCCAGCAGCTGCGAGGGGATACCGGCAAATACGGTTGAGGGCACCAGGTTGTTGAAACTGGAAGAGTTCCTTTGAATCGGTTGTGG
>DAORAG010000172.1:0-6587 GCA_035344095.1 Cyclobacteriaceae bacterium
GATGTGCGGAACATCAAAATACCTGAAAGGTCAAAACAGCGATATCGTCAGTATAGGGATCGATACTTACGGTTCGGTTTTTAAGAAGTACAAGGAAACTGGCGAATTTGATAGAAACGAAATATATCCTTACCTCACTGAAGGTTTTGGAGAAGACATACTTCCGAAGAATGTGGATTTCGATGTTATCGATAAGTTCATAAAAGTGACTGATAAAGACGGAGCCGTAATGGCACGTAGGCTATCACGCGAGGAAGGTCTCTTTGTGGGCTGGAGTAGTGGATCTGCAGTGCACGGTGCTTTGGAATATGCACAGGATAACTTAAAGGATGGCGACATTATGGTTATCCTTCTTCCGGACCATGGAACCAGATACCTCAACAAGGTTTACAATGATAACTGGATGAAGGACCACGGGTTTCTTGAAGAAAGGAGCTATGCTACGGCAAGGAAAATCATTGACCAAAGGAATGGCCATGATAGCCTCTACACTGTGTCCAAAAATTCAGCTATTGGAGAAGCCATTTCAATCATGAACAAGGAAGGCATCGACCAGGTACCTGTTGTGGAGAAAGGTGAGTTCGTAGGAAGTATCGCAGCTTCCAGTTTGCTGGAAAAAGTAATTCAGGATCCCAACATTACTACAAAGCCCGTTGGAGAGGTAATGGATGCCCCCATGACTTTTGTGGCGATGGATAGCACGCTCGATGTGCTATCATCACTACTTAACAAATCGAGTAAAGCTTTGCTCGTCCGTGACGATAAGGAAAAAGTTCACATCATTACACAACATGACATTCTAAAGGCGATGACCTGACAGAAGGCAGCGATAGATGAGACGAGTGATAGCTTTGTTGGTTTGTGTGTGTGAAGGTTTGATTGCAGCTTCACAACCATCTTCGGTTAAAGACAGCATAGATCTTTTGTTATCGAAGCAGCCGCACGACAGCGCGTTGGTGGTTAGACTAAATGACTTTGCTTTCGATCTGCTAAAGTCAGATCCAGGGCAAGCCAGGGACCTGGCGATCAAAAGTTCTGAAATAGCCCGAGAGATCAGTTTCCATGCCGGTTATTCACGATCACTAAACGTTGTAGGAAGTTCGTATTGGGTTACAGGCGACTATGAACCCGCGCTTCGCTACTACCAACTATCAGCACGCTATTCGGAGGGAGTGGAAGATCTCAATGGACTTTCTGCAGCCTATCATAATATGGGCGAGGTTTACAAGAAAGTTGGAAACTACAAGACTGCGATTGAATACCTCGAGAAGTCGCTAAGCTTTGACAGCACCAATCAAGCCAACTTTGCGCTCACACTGTTCAACATTGGTGAGGTATATCTTTTTCTGGGTGAATACCCCCAATCGCAAGACTACTTCGATCGTGCCCTGAAAGAAGCTATACCGCTGAACGACCAAAGAACTATGGCCTATGTGTATCAAAACAGAGGTAAGATCAAGTTTCTGACCAACAGGTTTAGCGAGGCGATCCCATTATATGACAAAGCTACCGTTCTTTGGAAAGAACAAGGTGATATCCGAAGTCTGATCCAGGTGTATCAAGACTATGCCCGGGTCTATCTCGCTACGGGACAACTGAATGCTGCAGAAGAAATAATTGACAAAGGAATTGCGCTCGCCAGCGATATCCAGGCTATGGATTTGCAGGTTGTCAACTTTGATATTGAGTCAGGAATCTACAAGCAACAAGGTGATTTTAAGAAATCCCTTGAGATACTGGAAAAGCATAATGTATTGATGGACAGCGTCTATGACCTGAAAAAATCAGAACAAATAGCGCTGCTGCAGGCATCCTTCGAATCGGACACGAGAGAAATAGAGAACAAAAAACTACGGCAGGATCAGGCAGCAAAGGATGCACGCATTCGAACCCAACAGTTTTTGATTTTAGGGATTAGTATTGTTTCTGTGCTGGCAGGTTTGATGGCGTGGATATCCATCAGGCAACACAATAAAATCTCCGAGGTGAATGCCATTCTCAGCGAGAAAAACAGGGAAATTGAAGACAACCACTCGAAAATTGAAGAACAGGCACAAAAACTAAAAGTATTAAATCAACAGCTGTCAGAACTCAACAAGTCACTGGAAAGTAAAATTGAAGTGAGAACCAATCAGCTAAAGACACAAAACCACAAGTTGGCCGAGTTTGCTTTCATGAATGCTCATCAATTGAGGGCACCTATTGCACGTATTATTGGTCTGATCAACCTTGTTCAAAAGACTGATCTGCCTGAAAAAGATAAAGTCATAGTTACCTACCTGGCAGAATGCGGAGATGAACTTGACCAGATTACGAAGAGCATTTCAAAGAACCTAGAGGAAGATAGTATCTTCACCGAAAATCTTGAGGAATAGTTATTTGCCCTTCTTGATCTCGACCTCTATCCTATCGTTGTACCCTGACAGTGTACTTCCCTGGGGGTAGATCATCACCTTGCCCCCTTCGGCTTTGGTTTTAATCCGCTTGGCATCAATACCCTGACTTACCAGATAATCCTTAACCAAATCTGCGCGATACTGTGTCAATTGTTTTGCTGAAACAGTTTCACGGCTATTAAGCGTACTGGTTTCAAAAAACTCATTAGAGCTACCCTTGGTTACGATATTTCTGGACTGCTTTCCATTGCAGTGTCCATGCACCATGATTTTGTAATTAGGCTGTTCCTTCATTAGATCAACCAAACCATCAAGCTCAGGCTTCGACTCCGGAGTGAAGATTGCCGAATTGCCAAAAAAACGAACCCTATTAAATTCGATATAGTCACCACGCTTCGAGCGCACCAACTCAATGGGGATAATGTTTTCGTTTTGCGATCCAATCCCAGATGAGAGCACTGCCGGGTCATCCCAGTTTACAGTAAGGTCCACCGGTCTATAACCTGGCGCCTGTACTGAAACAATAAATGCGCGTTCCGAGTTTCTGGGCGCAGTCAGGTACACCACTTCATTACCATTAAAAGCCTGATATTGATTGGCAGTAGGCGACTCGAGAATATGAACCTCACCAAGCACCTCCTCATTACCGCTTACTAATTTAAACATGAAAGGTTTGCCTGCCGGCTTCTCTTTGACGGGCTCTTCCACAGGTTGCTCCTGAGGCTCCTCTTCCACCGGAGTTTCTTCGACCACGGGTTCCTCGACAGGTTGTTCAACTGGAGTTTCCTCCACCACGGGTTCTTGCTCGACAGCCGTGTCTTCTACCTCCTTACCCAGCCTGCCAGAAAACACCCAAGCGTCTTTGTATTTGGTTTCTACTCTAATCTTCAGCATAAACTTAAATGCTGCTCTCTTATCATCAGTACGAAGAATGTAAACATAGTAGAGACCTCGTGCCTCGTTAATAGCATATTGCGCGCTGAAGTTGGCTTTGTTTGCCTGATCTGTCCAGCGGATGGCATTATCAATTTTGGAAAATGCTCCAATCACAACATAGTGTTGAATATCATTATCAGACTGAGCTGAGGTTGGGCGAGGCAGAGTGACCGCGCAAAATGCAATCAGGAGCGTGGCGAAATTCTTCACAACAATTAAGTTTGGATTCCTCCCAAATTAAGCAATCATGCTCTAAAACACCAGAAACGGGGATTTTTGATTTTGAATAAGGGACAAACTATACCCCAAATGGACATGACTTGATCCATTGCTACCTTATCAACCTCAGTGTAATTCCCTTAGTTCTCGATAATTTCTATCTCAACCCTCACGTTTGACTGCGCCAAACTATGGTTCTTATCGTATAGCGGGCGCTTGCCTCCCCAGGCCCTTATCTCCATACGATCTGCATTCACTCCCTCATTTTCAAGATAGCCCTTGATTACTTCCGCCCGCTCCTCAGAGAGTTTCTTTGCAGACCCGCGGCCTTCCTTGGTATCTGAAAGTGAGAAGTAGCTTTTCGAATCGCCCATTGTGATGATTTTCCCGGCAGCGTTGCCATTGGTATGCCCATGAATACGAATCTTGTAAGCATCGTTTTCGCGCATCATGTCCAGAAGGTTGTTCAACTCATAGCGTGATTCAGGTCGCATGATCGCAGCATCCTTGAAAAAGTAGACATTGTACATCACAGCGATATCTCCCTTTTGCAAGCGGACCAGGCCAAAATCCAAGATGGCCTCGTCATCGTCTCCCCGTTTTACTCGTTCGGTGAGAAATGGATTGTCATAGTTGACTTTGAAAAGCAACTTCCGGTATCCTAAAACCTCACAGGCCAGCACAATGTTTCCAGACGCATCTGCACGTCCAACAGTCACCAGTTCATTTCCAGGGTACGACATTAGTTTTCGGCCAGCATCGTTAACCAGATCTACTTCACCTTTGATCTTCTTGTTGTTGACTGTGTTGAAAATATTGAATCTGAATTTCCTGTTCCCCTCAGCATCAAAACCTGTAGCCTCTCTGACAGCTACCGCCAGATTGCCAGCAGTGGTTTTAACAAAATTGTCGCTCACCGCGATTTCCGGTGATTTGACTCCAAGCGAAACAAGAATTTCCTTCATCAATTCAGATACTTCATCTTTCTGGTCATTTGCTTCAAAATACCCCTTTGCCGCATCTGCCAATACATTTGCGAGAGCCTCTTCCCCGGTGGCATTAATTTCCTTGTAGGCTACACCGCGGGTCGGATGGTTGAACGCCAACGCTTTGGCCGCAAAGGCATCAAAACTTTCAGGATCTTTTTTTCGAAGAAATTTAACGACAGGCTTCAGGCCCTCATGGAAAGGTTGATCTGCTTGAGTCTCTGACGCATTGATTGCCAAAATATTATTATTCGAATCAAAAAATCCAGTAACCGGCTGATCTTCGTCAATGTCGTATCCAAGTGACCTTAACGCTTTTCTTCCTTCCTCATCATCCTTAAACACAATGACCTTAGTGTCGGCATCAAGTCTAGTTGCGGATTTCCTTACATCTTGTATCGTTTGGTAATGGGCTTTCTGCTGTTCGCTGGACGCACCGCTAATCATTTTCTCTACATCCATACCGGCAGGTTCGTCAGCCATCGAATAGGCTTTTACCTCGGCAGCTTCCTTTTCGACATTTTTTGAATCTGTTTTCACCTCAACCTCACCGCTTGATGCCACCAAAGCATTGCGCTTAATACCCTGACCATCGGCCGCTGCTGTAGCTGCCTCTCCCAACACACCATAGTAAACCCACGAGTCCCAATAGCGTGACTCTTTCCTCAGCTTTCTCGCCTCGGCAAATGCCTGAACCCTATTGGTAGTATTCAAAACATAAACATAGTAGAGCTGACGATCGGGGTTCATGTCAAACTTTACATCTGGATGTGTAAGCCTTGCCTTCTCGGTAAACTTCACCGCATTGTCATGGCTAGAGAAAGCTCCGATCACCACATGGTTAGTAAAAGCTGAGTTGGCGTCACCGCTCGAAGGTTGCGCAAGTGTGGAAAATGCCCCAAAAAATAGAACAAATGCCAGGTTAAGATTAAGGCCCATAGACTTTACCTGTTAAGATTAAAAAGTCAAAAATAGAAAGTATTAATTGATAAATTTAATCAAAAAGTCTTAAAACCTTACATTTCAACAAGTTATGGAGATGACAAAATCCGAAACGATTGGGTCAGGATTTGACCCTCGTCATCGACAAGCGTGAGGGTGTGCTTCCCTATTTCAGCCGTCAAGCTCAGATGGTGGGTATTCTTGGTAGAGCCGATATAATCGCCATCAAGATGCCAGTACACGGTCGATTTGGATGAGCGATGAGCGGCCTGAAACAGCGTTCTTCCCGGAGATCCGTCCAACTCCCTTGGGATAAAAATTTCTGCACCCTGCTTGGGATAAACAAGATCCATAGCAACCTGTGTATTGGGCACACAATCACTCCTTGTAGGAGGCAATGGGCGGTAGCTTATATTTTTTGATCGAAAATAATATTCCTGCACGGGAGGTAATACAAACCAGTTAACTGCGTGCACGTTGGTCGAGGTTTCACAATCGAGGTTGACCTGGAAGTGCTCGTCTGCTGTCAGGTGAATTCTCCGATGATATTCGCATGGAAGAGAAGACAATCCGGCCTTAGTGACCCAGGCAACAACTGACGACTCGCAAAAAGATGAAAGACGCTGTCCGCTTTTGGCGCAGACCTGAATTTCATTGAGCTCTGACTCTGGCTTTTGAAACCAGGGTTGTCCCGGCAATAAGGCAAACAAATCGAAGAGTATCGGTGCCGCCATTTCAGTTCCTGTCAGGCCTGGTCTACCCTCGCCATCCGCATTACCAACCCAAACACCGACCGTGTATTCAGAATTAGTGCCTATAGCCCAACCATCCCTAAAGCCGAAGCTCGTTCCGGTCTTCCATGCAATAGGTTTTGTTGAAGAAAAATGTTGCCAGCCTGTCTCCTCTCCAGGCCGGTACAACTCTTTTAAAGCCTCAAACGTGAGCCAGATTGATGATGCACTTAACCAACTGGTTTCACTCAACTCAAACTGCTCGCCCTGCCCCCTACCTGTAGCATAATAAGGCGAATGAAAATCACTTTTATAATACCTTTTCGAACCAGGTTTCAGAAAGTAGTGATTCAGAGTTCGCGCCATGGAAGCATAAG
>DAORAG010000173.1:0-6564 GCA_035344095.1 Cyclobacteriaceae bacterium
TGGGTAATCGCATTCATCATGTCATTCGTGCCTTTACACCCAATGATGTTAAGGCACTCAAGGAAACTGTGAAGTCGTTCCCGCACTCAAGTTTTTATGATATTGAAAAACAATTCACCCGACTTGGTACAGGGCAAGCCTTCATCACTGTGCTGAATGAAAAGGGCATCCCGACTGAAACTGTGGTTACGCATCTGGCGCCTCCTGCATCGGTAATGGGTCCATTGGATCAGGGCGAGTATAAAAAACTTCTTGACAATTCCGATCTCAACAAAAAGTACCAGGAAGCAATTGATCCGGAGAGTGCTTACGAGATGTTAACGGAAAGGATGGAAGCCCAGCAAGAAAAAGTACAGGAAACGAAAACTTCGTCAAGATCTCCTGGCAGAAAAGAAAAAAGCACGTTTGACGAAGTGCTTTCATCTCCCATGGCCAAACAAGTTGGTCGTGAAGTGGTGAGGGGAATATTTGGAATGTTGTTTGGCTCTGCGCCAAGAAGGTCTTACCGCAGGAGGTAGCCTATCGGTTCATCAAATATTTTTTGGGGGTTACGCCAAACTTCTTTTTGAAGGCCGCGATAAAATGGCTTGGGTTGGTGTAGCCGATCTGGTACGCAACTTCGTTTACTTTATACTTTCCAGAGTCAAGGAGAAGTTGGGCGTTGTCGAGTTTATGATCCAACAAAAATCCAAAAACGGTGTTCCCGTAAATCTGTTTAAAGCCTACTTTCAGTTGATATTCATTAAGCCCTGTCTTACGGGCCAGTTCTTTCAAACTTGGAGGAGTGTCGCTGTTTTTTAAGAGATACTCTTTTGCATGCTTGATCTTTCTCACGACCTCTTCGTCATTAAGGAACGGACAACTTTCAGTATCCGCTTTCTTTTCGGAGAAGTACAAGCTAATCAACTCGAGTACTTTGCCCTGATAATAGAGTTTTTCTGAGGACTCACTGAGGTTGACTGTCAGCAACTGATTCAGTACTACCATCAAAGATGCTGGTATCTCTCTTTCATCATAAAATTTCCTGTTGATGTTTTCAGGTTTCAAAAACGGAAGTGTATCCACAAACAAGTGATGAAGATGTTCAAGTGAGATAGTCAAAAAGACCATCTTGGTGCCAGGCGTCAGGTTGATTCGAAAAGGCAGGTCTTTTTCAGGATTGTAGAAAAAATAATTCCTTCTCTTTTGGATTTCGCGGGAATAGTGGGGTCCGAATTCAAAAAGTGCGCTGCCTTCCATACAGAAGTAGAAGTGGATAAGGTTCTTTTTCAGTTCGGTATCATAGCTGATCGCTTCATCGGTCGTGTTCAAAGCCGTTTTTAGGGTGATCTCCTCGCGGTGATACAACTCCCGTGTTATCCCTTCTTGGGTATTTTTCTCCACTTGTAGTGCTTCCATGATTTCTTTTTGAATTAAAAATGACAATTGTCAGGTTCGATTATAACCTAATTCATGCATTTGCGTTCCAAAAATACCAAATTTTGTCGCTTGCGATTATTAAAAAACCATTTGACACTAATTATACCTATTCAGGTATTTTTTATTTAGAATCATTCTAACCTTTGCCACGTGAAAAAATTAGCCCTTGTTTTGATCATTTTCTCCGGCCTGAAGAGCCTGGAGGCAGGGGCACAAACTTTTCAACCAACTGGTGATTCAATAATTACAAGGGAGTTGGATGAGATCGTTGTGACGGCAACGCGAAATGAGAGACAAATGGGTGCAATTCCAATGCCTGTGAGTCTCATTCCAAAAAGCCAGATCAAAACGATGGGGTCTTTGCGACTCAATGATGTTTTGACGGAACAGACGGGTCTTGTCGTTGTTCCGCAGGTCAATGCCCAAGGGAATGGTATACAGCTTCAGGGATTCAATCCCGATTATACATTAATACTTCTGAATGGAGAGCCAATTATCGGTCGTTATACCGGCTCACTTGAACTGAGCCGCATAGCTGTAGGCAACATCAAGCAAATTGAAATTGTAAAAGGCCCATCTTCCAGCCTTTATGGATCGGATGCTCTGGCAGGAGTTATTAATATCATCACCGACAGGCCTTCGGGAAAGACTGGAAATGTGTCTGCCAGATATGGTACCAACCAGACCATGGATTTGTCTGCCGATGTCGGATTTACCAACGACAAACTTGGAGTCTACCTATTTGCGAATAGATACAGTACAGATGGCTACGATCTGTCACCGGAAAATTTTGGAAAAACCGTTTCACCATTTTCCAATGAGACTTTTAGTGCACGATTCGACTACCGCATTTCGCCCAAGACCGACTTAGGCATTTCCGGCCGATACTTCAATGAGAATCAGAAATTCAACTTTGAAGTATTATCCGGCAGCGAGTTGGTACGAACATCGGGCACAGGCAGTACGCATGACTACAACTTCAACCCCGTGCTTACGCATCGGTGGTCAAACAATTTAAAAACGATAGCCAGGTTTTACACAACGCATTACACAACAGACACGGGTCTATCATTGGAATCTGACGGATCCCTTTACTATACGGATGATTTTACACAAACATTTACCCGACCTGAAATTAACGCGGAATATTTTATCAATGACCGAAATATCATTACGGTTGGTGCGGGTTTTACCAGTGAATCTGTCAGGACTTCCAGATACGGAGATGAAACGTTAAGAAAGCAGCATACAGACTATGGTTTCTTTCAATACGAATGGATTCCCATATCCAAGTTGACAGTAATTGCTGGAGGAAGGTATGATCACAATTCGGTATACGGCTCACAGTTTAGTCCTAAATTGAGTTCGCAACTCGAAATCAACGATCGGGTTACCCTTAAAGGCTCAATGGGCGTTGGGTTCAAATCACCTGACTTCAGGCAACTCTATTTCAATTTTACTAATTCGGCTGCAGGCGGATACAGCGTGCTAGGTACGGAAGTAATAGCCAACAAATTGGCTGAGCTTGAATCTCAAGGTCAGATTGCGGCTTATCTTTTTGATCCGTCAACACTTGGTAAACTTCAGGCGGAGAGGTCAGTTGCCTTCAATTTTGGCGGCACATTCCTGCTGGATAAAGTGACTGTAAATACTAATGCATTCTACAATACTGTTGATAACCTTATTGAGACACAGGCGGTAGCTATCACTACTAATGGTCAGAACATCTTCAGCTACCGTAATATTCAGAGGGCATTTACTTCGGGTTTAGAAACCAACGTCAGCTATCCATTGGGCAAGGGCCTTAGCCTGTCTGCCGGATACCAGTTGCTGTATGCAATGGACAAAGATGTGTTAAAGGACATCAGGGACGGAAATGTGTTTTACAGAGATAATGAAACGCTGGTAACCAAACGGTTGAAGGCAAGTGAGTACTATGGACTTTACAACCGATCACGGCACACCGGCAACATTAAGCTATTTTATAAAAACGAACGTCATGGCTGGGATGCCAGCCTAAGATTTATCTATCGCGGTAAGTACGGCATTGGTGATATTCGTGGGAGTATTCAAGGAGAGGTTGTTCCTCCATCGGATGTCAACAACAACGCTGTGC
Source organism: Cyclobacteriaceae bacterium (assembly GCA_035344095.1). GTDB lineage: Bacteria > Bacteroidota > Bacteroidia > Cytophagales > Cyclobacteriaceae > ELB16-189. Next base: position 3,536 of record DAORAG010000173.1, read on the forward strand.
TGGATGTCCACGATAATTTTATCAGCGGGTATGGATTAGTAAACCTGTCCCTGGGTAAGACATTTTTTGATAACATCAGAATTCAAGTTGGTGTGGATAATTTATTCGACCATACTGAACCGATTTTCATTCCGAATCTTCCGGGTAGGATCTTATATGGAAGCCTGGCTTATTCTTTTTTTAAAAACCAAAGTAAACGTTAATCAATAATCAGATTGTATATGTCTATTCTAAGATCAGTTTTATTTCTTTTAACCATCGTTGTTTCACTTTCTCTGGTGTCGTGTAGTGATGATGACGAACCTTCGCTGCCAGTTGCGGCTGAAACTGTTGAGAACCTGGAGGCAGATCCGGCAACAGGGTTTGATCCCAATACCGGCCAGCCTATTGGCACCACCGGCAAGTTCAAACTTTTCAGCTTCGAGACGGGCGATGTAGTGGCAAACACAGACAGCGCGACCACCAAATGGGATATCGGATTTCGGGGTACGACCATCATGGTGAATGGCGGCACAAGTGGACCTGGTGCAGCACAAGCACAAATTGTAAATGGTCTGTTTGATGAGATTACCGAAGCTCCAGAGACGGGTTTCGTTTCCGATAACAAACCGACCTATGCCATCCCAACCGGCTCAGGAAATGGGTGGTACAATGCATCTGCGGGTCCTCCTCCAACCATTATCACACCGATTGCAGGAAGAGTAATAATTATTAAAACCGCAACCGGTAGGTATGCAAAAGTTGAAATCCTGAGCTACTATAAGGATGCGCCTGCAAGCCCGACAGGTAACGAGCCTGCGCGATATTACAAATTCAGATACGTGTATCAACCAAACGACACACGCTCATTTAACTAACAAAAAGTCACTGACAACTTTGATGAGGTCATCCGAAGGGATGACCTCATTTTTTTTGGACCCCGCCCGTTATCTCGCGATTACAGCGTAGGTTTTAAATGTTGATGACATAGGCGGCTTTTCCCCGCGCTCCTTCGCGATTCGAATGTCTTCGAAGCCGCGCTTATGTCCCTCCAGAAATTCCGGAGACTTTGTCCACGCTTTGAAGTCTTCTTCAGACTTCCAGTGACTCACAATCAGGTACTCATCTCCTTTATTGGATGGTTTTAAAACTTGCATGTTTACAAATCCCGGAAGTCGGTCAATGGCATGTGCCCGGGTGGCAAACAACTCTTCAAACCGGGTGGCATAGGCCTCATCGCATTGGATGTAGTTAATTGCTACGAAATCGCTCATTTTATTTGGAATAATTCTAAAGAAGGCAAATATGTCGTCAAATCACACATAAACCAAGCTTGTTTAGAATAATTCTAAATTATTTTATTCGAATGATGCTTAAACTCCGGAGTTTATGCAATGGATTAAATTTCGAGAATGCAGTCAAACAGAAGTCTGTCAATAGACGTGCTACGTGGCCTCACCGTGGCGGTGATGATTGTGGTGAATTCACCGGGTAGCTGGGAATATGTTTACGGTCCTTTGTTACACGCCCAATGGAATGGATTTACGCTCACAGATTGGGTGTTCCCGTCCTTTCTCTTCGTGGTAGGAAACTCGATGAGCTTTAGTCTGGACAAATACCGTCAACTGGGTACATCGGCATTTTTCACAAAGGTGGCTAAGCGAACTGCACTGATTTTTTTGATTGGCTATCTTCTTTTATGGTTTCCTTTTTTCAGGCACAATGCTGAAGGGGAAATCTATTTGAAGTCCATTGACGCCACAAGAATTTTCGGTGTGCTGCAAAGAATTGCCTTGTGCTACTTCATTGCATCTGTTATGATCTATTACTTAAGTGAGCGGGCTACCCTGATCCTGTCGGCAGTTGTACTTTTTGCTTATCACCTTTTGCTCGTGCTGTTTGGTGACTTGACCTTGGCTGGAAATGCAGTTTTAAAATTTGATTTGTGGATGGTAGGAGATACACACATGTATCATGGTGAGGGTCTTGCTTTTGATCCGGAAGGGTTTCTTAGCACACTTCCTGCCGTGATCAATGTGATCGGAGGATATTGGGCTGGCGTTTTTCTACGAAAGAACGGTCCAACCTATGAGACTATTGCAAAGATGATGGTGATTGGAATGATCCTGATATTTGCAGGATTTGCATGGGACATCTTCCTTCCATTCAATAAAAAAATATGGACAAGCAGTTATGTGTTGTTAACGATTGGCATCAATCTCAATCTTTTGGCACTGCTTGTGTTTGTCATCGATCTGCAGCAAAAAAGGAGGTGGACTTACTTTTTTGATGTCTTTGGCAAAAACACACTGTTCATTTACGTGGCTTCGTCCTTGATTACTGACATCATGCTATTCTTCAGCATTGGTGATAACAATATATACGATTGGTTTTATGTGGTGGTGTTTCAGCCGATCTTTGGAAACTACCTGGGATCTTTCCTTTTTGCCCTTGCCTTTCTGTTGATGTGTTGGTTGCTTGGCTTGTGGATGGACAAGAAGAAAATCTATATCAAGATTTAGAAGTCAGTATCAAGTCCCAGCCGGTCTTTGAGTTCTTTCAGGATGGGATTTTTTTCTGCGAGGTGATCAAATTTTTCCTTATTGGTATAGGCGATTTTTTGATTTTGCACTTCTTTGACAACGCTAATTATATTCAGCCGCTTATTTGATAGTCGCCCTCGAAGAAACTCCGTTAAGGGTGTTCGGATTGCCTGCAACAATGGCTCCTCTACCGCATTAGAAAGTTGGACCGTCACCACGTCATTGCTGAAGTCAAACGCCTGCTTCAAGATGTGGTACTCGCCCACCTGAGTCTTTCGTTGTTCAGCAAATTCATCCCAAGCCTGTTTCAATTCTTCGATGGTGACGGCTTTGTCAGTTGACTGAGGTTGCTCTTCTTCCCGTGGTTTTTCCTCAGCTATTTCGGTTGTCTTGCCATTCGCCAGGTCGGTCAAGTTCAATGTGAGTTTCTTCCTGGCAATCGGGGAGGGTGTGGATGCTGGCTGCGTAGTTTTGGCTTCAGCCCTTTGGGCAGGTGGAGGGTCGGGA
>DAORAG010000174.1:0-6560 GCA_035344095.1 Cyclobacteriaceae bacterium
CCAGAACGTGCGCAACATATGTATTGTGGCAGAAGTAAGCTGCTACACCCCGGTAAGTGCCTGAACTTTCTTCTCCCCAGTTCGACTTTTGTTTCACTAGTTCCAAAACGCCAGCATACCGATTGGCTTCGTAGTCATTGTTTTCACCCACAGGATTATCCTGGGCACGCTTCAACAAATCGAGACGGAAGTCGATCGGATCCTTGCCCGCTGCTTCAGCGACTTCGTCAAGGAAGGCCTGCTCGGCACCAGCGATGAAGTTGGAACGGGGAGCGCGGAAGGCGCCAACGGTGATATTGGATTCGATAGACCAGTCTTCTGCGAGATAATTATCAACTGCACCGGCTGGGAATCGATTCGCGAATAAAGGACTTTCTGGAATGCCGCCCGCGCGCACATGGAAGCCGATAAGGTTATTGTCTGCATCTAGCGCAGCGCGATACACTGCGTGGTATGCCGGGCGATAGGTTCCGAAGCTCATATCATCTTCGCGAGTGTAAACCAGTTTTATAGGTGCTTTCATCTTTTGAGAGATCACTGCGACCTCTACAAGGAAGTGTCCATATAACCTACGACCAAAGCCACCACCCATTCGTGTCATTTGTATGTCAATCTTCTCTAAGGGTAAGCCCAGCCGTGCTGACACACTCTTCTCCATAAATTCAGGTGTCTGAATCGGTCCAACTAATTCAGCTTTGTCATCAGTAACGTGCGCAAAGAAGTTCATGGGCTCCATTGTGTTGTGAGCCAGGAAAGGAGCTGTGTAGGTGCGTTCAATCACTTTCGCTGCATTTTTAAATGCTTTTGCCGGGTCCCCATCTTTACGAACTACTTTTCCTGACTTGGTGCTATACTGCGCCATCATCTGCATATGCTTAGCAGAGTTTTCCAAGCCACCTGGTACTTTCACATCGGTTGATCCTCCCTGGAAAGTTGAAAACGTCTGGCTGTGATCAGCGAACTGTTCCCACTCAAGCTTCAGTGCTTTGCGGGCATTCATCACTTCCCATGTTGAGTTGCCTACTACAACAACCAACTCAGGGAAGGAGCTGACATCACACCACTGACGTGGGTAGTCGTCTTCGTAGGATTTAATTGTGAAGACATCTTTAATGCCGGGCATTGACCTGGCCTCAGTGTCATCCACGCTCTTCAGTTTCATTCCGAATGCCGGAGGATGAGCTATCATGGCGATCAGCATCCCGTCTTTACGGTAATCCAATCCATAAAGCGGTTTGCCGGTAACGATCTTCGGCCCGTCCACATTCTTGCGAGATGTACCAATGATCTTGAAATCTTTATTGTCCTTCAGTTCTACTTCTTTAGGAACTTCCAACTTTGCGGCTGCTGATGCCATTTCGCCAAAGCCTGCTGATTTGCCGCTGGCTTTATGATGTAGCATGCCTGCTTCTGTTGTGATTTCGTTGGCTGGTACATTCCACGTTGTTGCCGCTGCTTCGCGCAGCATGTGACGTGCTGTGGCACCTGCCATTCTCAATCCTTTCCAACCTTGGCGGATGGACTGACTTCCACCTGCCAACTGTCGAACGAAGATATCGGTATTGAGAGGAGCTTGCTCTACAATTACGTTTTTCCAATCTACATCCAGTTCCTCGGCCACGATCATTGGCATGGAAGTTTTCACGTTCTGGCCAATCTCAGGGTTAGGTGACATAATGGTAACTACACCGTTGTCACCTACTTTCAAATAGCCATTGAGTTCAAACCATTCTTTGGGCATGGCCAGAGCATCCTCTGGTTTTGTTTGGCATGCGCCCAGCCAACTAAAGCTGAGCATAAAACCTCCGCCTGCCAATGCCGAAGCTTTCAGAAAAGATCTTCGGCCTATTGATGTTTTTAGTAGTGTCATTTTTTCTGATGGTCTAGTTAGTGGTTGACGCTGACTTGATAGCTTGTTTGATTCGCACGTATGTGCCGCAACGACAGATGTTTCCATTCATCGCGTTTTCAATTTCCTCATCAGTCGGGTTGGGGTTTTGTTTCAGAAGTGCGGCTGCACTCATGATCTGACCTGCCTGACAATAGCCGCATTGTGGCACATCATGCTCGAGCCAGGCTTGTTGTACCGGGTGATCGCCCGACTCAGAGAGCCCTTCAATAGTTGTTATCTTTTTGTCGCCAATTGATGACACCGGCAATACGCAAGATCGTGTAGCGTTGCCATCAAGATGAATAGTGCAAGCTCCGCACATTGCAATGCCGCACCCAAACTTTGTGCCCACCAGGTTAAGGTGATCCCTCAACACCCAAAGTATCGGTGTGGTGGGGTCAACATCTACCTGCTGTTGTTTTCCATTAATGTTAAGATTGAAGACTGCCATGAGATCGTAATGTTATGTTAAAATGACGTTGAGAAAGTGCCTGATTTAGGAGTATGAAGGTAATACAATCCAGATAAAATTTGTCTAAGAAATTCAAATAATGCAGACGAGGAAACCTATTTCCCTGTAATTCAGCTATGGGAGAAGTTAAAATATTTAGTTACAAGGATTTCGTCTCATTTAGTTCAGTAAACGAGTGTCTTTTAATTTATTGACACCCAAAAAAGGAGTTCTACGATCTGCTGCAGCGAGCGGCCAACATGCGATGAAAGTGGTGCACGCCTTGCTCGCGGGTAGGTGAAAACCTGCCGGTCTTGTAATAGCGTGATCTCAATCCCTTGTACACGCCTTCCACAACAAATTCGTCCTCTCTTTCTACTTTATCCATAAGCGGACCAGCTGTTGATCCGTACTTCTCTTCATCATAGATATAGTTTCGAAAAGTGACCTTGGTCCTGTTGAGTGAAAGCGGCTTTACCTGGTTTACTGAAACGCCCCAGGGATAGAAGCTAAAAGTTGTGTTTGGAAATATCCAGAAATAAAATGCGGCAACTTCTTTTCCATAAAGCGGATGGTCTGGTGGGAGGACATATGTTTCTTCAGCACCTCCGGCAAAACCTATTTGCAAAGTGCCATACTCAAAGAGAACGGAATCATAGGTGTTGTAATCGAGTACAGAGTTGAGTTCGGGATGAACGAAAGGGATATGGAAGCCTTCAAGATAATTATCACAGTAGAGTGCCCAGTGGCAGTTTACCAGGTAATCACGGCTCTTCGAAGCATCGTATTTGAATTCTTTCAACGGCAAAAAACCAACCCACTTGTCGAGGAAATCTTTGATGACAGAAAAGTCAACTTCTGGTTCGAGTCCGGTGAAAAGAAATGGCCCCCATTCTTTTAGCTGAAACGGGTGCAGATGGTCGCAATCACGAGGGAAATTTTTTGTCTCTTTGAATTCGGGCATATGTTGATAAGATCCGTCAAGACCAAATCTCCTTCCGTGATAAAGACAATTCAGTGTCTTGAATTTGCCCGGATCATGCACGATGATATTGCCACGGTGGGTACATACGTTACTAAGACAACGCAACTGATGGCCATCTCTCACCAATACCAGCGGTTCATGGAGGTAGTTCTCCAGCAACTCTATTGGATGCGCAAAGGAATCGAGAGGTAATAGAGTTGCCTGATCTCCAATCCACTGCCAGGATTTCACAAAAACATCTTCCTTCATTCGCTCGAAAACACCGGCATCGTGGTAAAAAGAAGCGGGTAGTGTTTCAGCTTTTGTGATATCGGCATCAACAAAATATCGATTTGTGCTCATAGCGATTGTTTTGTAGGAGATTGTTTCTTCAATAACGCATAGAATGGGATACTCGCCATCATCAAAATGAACCCATAAAATACTACTTCAGCACCACAACCAATCACCACCCATAGACAAAAAACAAAGGCGAGCATTGCTATCCATACATTGCGATGGTTTGCTTTGCCACCTTCATTGAATTCTATGATTGCCAGACTGGCCGCTGAAAAAAGATAAGGAATCAACATGGTCAGCGTGGACAACAGAATGATGAAGTTGAACATCTCAGTCAGGCTTTTTGAAAAATTCAAAGCCATTAAAGCTGATGCCAGAAGACTTGAAATAACGATCCCGGAAATAGGAGATTGATGTTGGTTAACCTTTCCGAAGATTTTCGGAAACAATTTATCCTGAGCTGCCGCCATAGGTATTCTTCCCTGCATTAATATCCAACCGTTGAGTGCACCCATGGTGGCCATCACCGCGCATCCGGCTACAATGTAACGGGCGGCCGGTCCCCAGAAAGCTTCTGCCGCATCTGCAAAAGGAGCTCCGGATTGCATAAGTTCTGCCGATGGGATAATACCCATAATGGCAAGTGAACTGGTTACATAAACAATGATTGTAACGATAGTGCCAACTATTGTTGCTTTGCGAACCGTGCGTGCAGCATCACTTGTTTCACCGCTGATGACACCTGCGCTCTCCATACCTTGAAAAGCAAAAGTTGTGAGCGTAGTAGTTGCTGTAATCGCCAGCCAATTGTTGCTGCCGCTTAAGTTAAATGGTGTGAAGTGCTCCCACTCGATATAGGCAATACCAAAAAGGCCGATGCTTAAAATGGGTACCACCTTTAACACAGTGGTGATCATTTGTACAGCTGCGACCATCTTGAGTGGCTTGGAGTTTATCCATGTGAATAACCAGATAAATCCAAGGCCGGTAAACATCGCGATTACATTATTAATCCTTAGCGCTGGAATGAAGACAGACAAGTATCCAACAAGTGCGATGGCGATCGCTGCATTCGTTGCCCAGATTGCAATCCAATATCCCCATGCTACGAGATAGGCAGCGAAGTCGCCCAATCCCATGCGTGTGTAAACATAGGGCCCCCCGATAGTTGTAGATCCATATTTGCTTAACGATCCGAACATCAATGCGAGAAGCATTGCACCTACCGCGGAGCATAACCATCCTACCATGCCAATGCCACCATAGAATGCCAGGGATGCGGGAAGCAAAAAAATCCCGGAGCCAATCATGTTGCCAATGGCAAAGGCAGTGCTGGCCCAAAAACCGATTTTATGTTGACTGGAGATAGAACCGATGGTTAATGCTGATAACCAAAGTAGTGAATTAGTTTGTGAATGCGAACGTACTTGTTTTGATCACGTCAAAACGGTTTACGGTAAGTAAAAATTTTATTCCAAGACGGTGATGGGCATAGCCAAAGAAAAAAGGAATCCATTTTTCAGAGCGAAACCAGGGCGATTAGTGGTTAGGTAACTTTGATAGGATGAGGTTAAAAGCAAAGTCGTTTTGTCTGAAATTTTAATCTGCGGAAAGGTAAATGCCAGCATTGCTGACGTTGAATGGTTTCCTTCGTCAAGTACCATACGGTGCCACACGTAGAGGTCGAGTTTATATTTTTTCTTCTGGTAGCTCAGCAAAAGACGTTCAGCGAGTTTGGTGCCCAAAGTCAGGTCATAAAACAGGGCGGTGTTTTCCAGACGAAATCCTGGCGCTATGTCCCAATAAACTGTCGCTGCGGTGTAGTAGTCGGAGTCATCATCTCTAAAGCCTTCCGCTTGTGACAAAAGGTATCCAAAAAAACCTCTAACCTTTAGCTGCGAGCTAAGCTTGACAGTTGCAAACACCCCTGGTTGGAGATAATTCACGATAGATTTTTCCTGAAGGTCTTGGGATTTAAACAAGAAGAAACCAACGGGATGACGATCGTAGAAAATATTGATGTCAGCATTGAGGTGGTGATTAATCAAAGCGCCTGTAAACGGAAAATGCCCCGTTGAGTTGAGACGTGGTGAGATTACCAGCACAGTATGGCGTGTTGTGTCTCTCGCCTGACGCACTTCAGCCATAGCAAGGGTCATGTTTGAGATGCCAGCTACTATAGACAAAAGAACAAAGCGAAGATGGCGGCTACCAGGAGAAATCATAAAGCGCCACGCCTATACCGGTTTTTTTAATATTTTGCTTCTGGCTCTTTTGAGGAGTTACCTTGACATCCCAACGTTTGGGTTCCGTCAAAGAAATACATATTTCATTTTCATGTTTTGCTGGCAGTCCCTGAAGGAAATCCAGCACTGCTTTCCAGGTTGGAAATGGTTTAACAGAAGAAGACAACATTTGAGTTTTGGTTGACGCTTTCATTTACGAAGTTGGCATTGACTCAGTTTCACTTCAACCCGATACTTGCGGGTTATTTTGTAAAATAAAGTATGCCCACTGACAACGTTATGGCAGTGCCTTTAATTAATTCCCCAAGTATTCATGTGATCCTCTAAACTGATATGGTCTTTTTTCCGGAAAGTGATATTCTTAACGCGTAGTTTGTTGATTTGATTGACGATAAAGTCACGGTAGTCATTTCTCAACCAACACCAGGCAATGAGGTGCCATTGCTCGGTGTAGTAGATCATGCCAATGGGTTCGATCTCCCGTGTTGTGATTTGTTTTTGTGCGTCAGTATATTCTATCTCTACTATCGAGAATTCGGTAATGGCTTTTTGAAGGGGGACGAGGTAGTCCACGCTATAACCCTGAGGATTGAGCACGCGTATTTTCGAACTCAGTGTTTCGGAATGTTCCTTTTGTCCGGAACGTAAAACTGACCTGATTTTTTGAAGGGCATTGCTGCTGTGTTTGGCGATCGAGCGATCGGCAAA
>DAORAG010000175.1:0-6560 GCA_035344095.1 Cyclobacteriaceae bacterium
GCCGATGAAAGCAAACGTATCGGCTGAAGAAAAACACTATCAATCATTACTAGGCAAATTTTGGATTGCAACAGGATTCACCTTGCCTATTTTTTTGATTGCGATGTCAGAAATGATTCCGGGCAATCCGTTGTATTCCATTTTGGAATTGAAATACTGGAACTGGGTTCAAATGGTGCTCTCTCTCCCGGTCGTTTTTTACGCCACCTGGATGTTTTTTGAGAGAGCCTATAAATCAATCATCACATGGAACCTGAACATGTTCACGTTGATCGGAATTGGTGCGGGGACGGCATGGCTGTTTAGCATTTTGGGAATGGCGTTTCCAAATATTTTTCCTGATCAATTTAAAACAGAGGCAGGTACAGTGCACGTGTATTTCGAGGCCGCCACAGTCATTCTGACACTGGTACTGTTGGGTCAGCTGCTCGAAGCGAAGGCGCACAGCAAAACAAATGCTGCGGTAAAAGCATTATTAAAACTGACACCGAAGCAAGCGATCAGAGTGAAAGATGGCGAAGAGGAAGTGATTTCAGTTGATGATATTGTCATTGATGACTTGCTGAGAGTGAAGCCAGGAGAAAAGATTCCGGTGGATGGCGTAATGGTAGAGGGCGAAAGTACTGTTGACGAGTCGATGATTACGGGAGAGCCAATCCCAGTTAACAAAGCCAAAGGTGACAAAGTTAGCTCAGGCACCATCAATGGAAATCAGACATTCATTATGCGCGCAGAAAAAGTTGGCGCAGATACTTTACTTGCTCAGATCATCGACATGGTGAACAAGGCTGGAAGAAGCCGGGCTCCCATTCAAAATCTTGCCGATCGTATATCTACCTATTTCGTACCCGCAGTGGTTGTTACTGCAGTAATCACATTCATTATTTGGGTCGTATTTGGCCCTGAGCCAAAATACGTTTATGCTTTTGTGAATGCTATTGCTGTTCTGATTATCGCATGTCCTTGTGCGCTCGGTCTTGCCACACCAATGTCTGTTATGGTAGGTGTTGGTCGCGGTGCAAGCTTAGGAGTGTTGATCAAGAATGCAGAAGTACTTGAGCGTCTAAAAGATATCGATGTATTGGTGGTCGATAAGACGGGAACCATCACGGAAGGAAAACCGTCTGTTGAACAGGTTACACCTGCTGAAGGAGAGAATGAGGAGAAAGTAATTCAGTATGCCGCTTCTATCAATCAACATAGTGAGCATCCATTGGCACAAGCCGTTGTGTCTTTTAGCAAAGAGAAAGGTGTTAGTCTGATCAAAACCGAAAAATTTAGGGCGGAGACCGGCAAAGGAGTAATCGGGGAAGCGGACGGAAAACAAATAGCGTTGGGTAATGAAAAGTTAATGTCCAGTATCAGCGCAGATATTCCTGATCATTTAAAACAAAAAGCCACAGCAGCTCAGCAAAAAGGAAAGACTGTGTCCTTCCTCTCCATTGAAAACAAAGTGATGGGTATCGTGGTCATCGGGGATGCTATAAAAAGTACCAGTGTTGCTGCGATCAGAGACCTTGAGTCGAGAGGCATCGAGGTCATGATGCTCACCGGGGACAATGCCACCACGGCAGGTGCAGTAGCCAAGGAACTAAATATGAAACATTTTAAAGCCGGAATGTTGCCCGAGGACAAACTGGAAGAAATCAAAAAGTTGCAAGACAGTGGAAAAAAGGTGGCGATGGCCGGAGACGGCATCAACGACTCACCCGCCCTGGCTCAAAGCGATGTGGGTATTGCGATGGGCACGGGAACTGATGTGGCTATACAAAGTGCCGGAGTTACGTTGGTGAAGGGTGATTTGAATGGCATTGTTAAAGCGGTTGACCTGAGCAAGCGGGTGATGCGTAACATCAAACAGAATCTCTTTTTTGCTTTGATCTACAATACCGCAGGCATACCAATCGCTGCTGGCTTACTGTTTCCGTTTTTTGGTATTTTGCTAAGCCCTATGCTCGCTGCTGCGGCTATGAGCCTAAGTTCAGTGTCAGTCATTGCCAACAGTCTTCGACTTAGAGTTAACTAGAATAAAATTCAAAAATAGAATAATGATAAAATTTGTCGCCCCAATTATTTTAGCTGTTCTGTTTGGCTGCTCCGGCAAGGCCGAGCAGGAGTCGAACACAACCTCGTCAACGGCTGGCACTGCCACCAAAGAAGCTGAAGGTGTTATTATCGAACCTCAGACTGAAGCGGATACACTCAAGGGAAGTTTAAAAGCTTATACGAGTGGGAAGATCGGTGATGCCACAGTAACCATTCACTACTACTCACCTGCAGTGCGCGGTCGAATGATTTGGGGTGGATTGGTTGCTTATAATAATGTGTGGGTAACTGGAGCGCACCGTGCCACAAGTATCGAGTTTGATAAAAATCTGAAGATTGGTGATATGACTTTGGAGGCAGGCAAGTACGCCTTTTTTACCATCCCCGGGGAAAAGGAATGGATTACGATCATCAATAAGGACTGGAATCAACACCTAACTGATAACTATGATGAAAAAAATGATGTTGCCAGGTTAACAATCACACCGGTTATTGGGTCAACTCATCAGGAACGATTGAGGTATTCAATCAATCCCGTGACCGATACATCCGGTGAAATCAAGATGCATTGGAGCAAGCTCGAATTGGTAATTCCGTTTTCAGTTACCAATTAGTTGGTAACTTAGTGAATGCTTAAAACCCTCGTTAAGTTAGGTCTTCGCAACTTATTCCGAAAACACAAACTCTTCACGGTTGCTAACCTGATTAGCTTAGCTGTCGGCCTCACTGTCTTGTGGCTGGTATCATTGTTTATTTATGATGAATACACATTTGATAAACGATATACCCTAAGCGAAAGAACCTTCAGATTAGTAGTTGATTTCAACAGTGAGGGTAATATCACCTCATGGGCAAAATCAAGTGCTCCGATCGGAAAGTTTCTCTCCGGAATGTTTCCCGAAATTGACCAAGTCACAAGACTAAGGAAAAATCCTGGCACCGATCTGATATCAGTTGGTGACAGACAGTTCTTCGAACCGCAGTTTTTCTTTGCCGACAGCACTTTTTTTAATGTTTTTAGAATTCCATTCATCAGCGGCAACCAACAACGCGCACTAGATACCAAGAATAGTGTTGTTCTAAGTGAATCACTCGCACTGAAGCTATTTGGAACCACAGACGCTCTCGGGCAATCCCTTACCTACAATCAAGATATCGAGCTTATGGTAACGGGCATCATGGCAGACATGTATAGTAATTCTCACTTTGTGGCTGATGCAATAGCAACATTCTCTACGTTACATGATCTTTTTGGAGAGCAACGACTTAACCACTGGGGGCAGTTTGACCATTATACATATGTCTTGCTCAATGAAAATGTTGAGCCAGGAACATTGGAGGCAAAACTTCCGCAATTGATCAAGGCGCATGCGCCAGAATGGGTCTCTGAGAAAGAAACGCTCTTGCTCCAACCCATCTCCTCTATCCACTTGCATTCCGACAGAAAGGATGAAATTTCTCCCAACAGCAGCCCGGTGTTTAGCTTAATTCTCGGCAGCATCGCCATTTTTATTCTCATAATGGCATCATCCAACTACATCAATTTTGCCACTGCCATTCAAATTAAACGCAACGCGGAGATTGGTATTCAAAAAGCATTAGGAGCAAGCAATAGTTCGTTGGGTTTTTACTTTCTTGTTGAATCAATCAGCGTCTGCTTTCTTGCTTTCGTTATCTCCTCGCTGCTGACCTACTGGTTATTGCCATCATTTAATCTTGCGAGTGGTAAAAGCATGGATATGATCTCAAATCTCTGGATTAGCATTCCCCTTATGGCGGTATGTATTTTAATCGCCCTTGTCACAGCCTTATTTCCTTACCTTCAGTCACGAAGACGACTTGCTGGAATTAGCAAAACAAGGTCAGCACGAGCGGACTCAAGATTAAGAACATCGTTAATCTCATTTCAACTTAGCATCTCAATTTTCTTGATTATCGCGACCTGGGTTGTGTCAGCTCAAATTCACTTTCTCAAGACAGCGCGGTATGGGTTTAATAGCGATTCTGTAATTGTGATTCCAATAAAGGATAGGGCAAAAAATATGCAATCGGCCACGATCTGCAACGAGTTGGAAAAATTACCCGGAATTTCTCGCGCCAGTTTTTCGTCCAGTACTCCTGGCTCAAACAATTCATTAACCTATACTTATTCCATTGTGGATTCAGACGCAGGAGAACAAGCAATTGCAACTTTTCTTACTGATGAACGATTTTACGACTTATATGACATCACCTTGAAAGAAGGGAGACTTTTAAATCCGCTCACGACCGATACGCTGTCTGATGTGATACTTAACGAAGCGGCTGTCAAGCTATTTAACCTAAAACATCCAATTGGAAGCATCGTGTCGGGTAAGGTAAGTGGACGAGTGGTGGGCATCGTAAGGGACTTCAATCACACTTCTTTGCACCATCCATTTCAACCCGTAATTATGTATCATTTCAATCCAACGTTAAGAATTGTATCCGTCCGGTTAAATGACATTAAGTCCGGGATCGCTTCTTTAATGCAGAAATGGCCACAGATTTATGATAATTATCCTCTCGAATATGAATTTCTCAATGATCAAATTCAGTCGCTATACGGTTCTGAGTTTAGACTATCAGCCGCCTATCGTTCCTTTTCAGTCATTGCAATATTAATCGCGTGTATGGGGCTCATTGGATTGACTAGTTACTTGCTGAACCAGAAGCTCAAGGAAATAAGCATCAGGAAAGTATTTGGCAGTAGCACCTATCAAATAATAAGCTGGATTTATAAAGGATACGTTCCCGTCATTTTAATAGCAACTCTATTGGCCGCCATCGCAGGATATTATCTTATGGACCAATGGCTTAAAAATTTTAGTTTTAGAATTGAACTATCACTTTCGCATTTTATTATTCCTCCACTCGTTATGACGATTGTACTTTTGGCATCAACAGGACTACAGTCCGTGAGGGCTGCTTTGACCAATCCAGCTGACAATCTCCGCGAGAACTAAGACAAAACTCATCATCAAAAATGGATTCCGGCAGAGTCATTAAAAATATTGAGCAACACGTTCATTTAACGCAAGAAGAGAAAGAATACCTCGAATCTGTCCTTTTGCCTATGAAAGTGTCTCAAAATGAGTTCATCGAAGAAACCGGCAAAGTGACGCGCTATTTTATTCACGTCAATGAAGGGTGCTTGATGACCTACTACACCGATAATCAGGGGAATGATCATGTCATTCAATTTGCGACCCCTGGTTGGTGGACGGGAGATTTGCAAAGTTTCACCAAGGCAATGCCTTCCATCTACTCTACACGAGCATTGGCGGACAGCAGTGTTTGGCTTCTGCCCAAGGTTCAAATGGATACTCTTCTTGATCAATACCCTGTATTCGAAAAGTACTTTCGAATCATCTTTCAAAACTCGCTAATCACTCACCAACAAAGGATTATCAGAAATCTATCTATGTCTGCCGAAGGCCGATATCAGTATTTTATTGATAAGTACCCCACGCTCGAACAATTCGTTCCACAAAAATACATCGCTTCGCATCTTGGCATTACGCCTGAGTTCTTAAGCAAAATTCGCAGGAAATTAATGGAAAAATAGCCGCTCAGGCCGTTTTTCGGAACGAACTTAATCTAGTTCAATTCAACCACCTGTATTACTTAAAATGGTTCTAGCAGTACCGGCATTGAGCGGCTCTACCTTTGTATTGTCATAAAGACGAAAACAAAAGGAAAAATTAAAATCAAATAAAAATGGAAGCAGCAGTAAAAACAAAATGGTCAGTTGACCCAACACACTCAGAAGTACAGTTTAAAGTAAAACACCTGGTGATCTCTACCGTAACCGGTTTCTTCAAAAAATTCAGCGGTTCTGTTGAATCAGATGGAGAAGATTTTGAAGGAGCTGAGGTATCATTCAGCGCTGACATCAACAGCATTGATACAAACCAAAAAGATCGCGACAATCACTTGAAGTCAGCTGACTTCTTCGCAGCTGAAGAGTATCCTACCATGGACTTCAATGGCGAGTTGAAAAAAGTTTCAGGCAAAGACTATAAATTAGTAGGTGATCTGACCATCCGCGGAACCAAAAAGGCAATCGAATTGGAAGCAGAGTTTGGCGGAACGATGACAGACCCTTACGGAAATGTGAAGAGCGGATTTGAAATCAACGGAAAAATCAACCGCAAAGATTTCGGTCTTAACTGGAACGCGGTAACCGAAGCCGGTGGTGTAGTGGTGAGCGATGAAGTGAAACTTCACATCAACGCTCAGATTGTAAAAGGCTAAGAATTAGGAGAGAACAGTCTCAAAAGTCAATAAATAACCGTCATTGCGAGCAGAGCGTGGTGATCCCCTCGAACTTAAAGAGTATTCAAGGAGATTGCTTCACTACGTTCGCAATGACGGAAATGACTTTTGAGACTGTTCTTATTTTCCATAAATACTATTCAATATTCCGGCCAGACGAATCCCGGCCTCCATCAGTCTTCGCTCAACTGTCTGTAAGTGCTGATATGTATAGTCAT
>DAORAG010000176.1:0-6507 GCA_035344095.1 Cyclobacteriaceae bacterium
CAGGTCAAAATCGTTAGCCGTGACCCGAAAAAGTTTGACGAATGGAAGGCAAAATCACCTGGTGTGCAAACCGGAACGTTTGAGGAGGCTGCTGAATTTGGAGGGGTCATTGTGCTGGCGGTGAAAGGAACGGCAGCGGAGAGTATTGTGAAGTTACTGGGCGATCGCCTGGCCAATAAGATTGTTATCGATGCCACTAATCCAATATCCGAGGCGCCCCCTGTCAACGGGGTACTTCAATTCTTTACATCATTGAATGATTCGTTAATGGAACGACTGCAAAAGCTCGCGCCACAAGCCAGGTTTGTAAAAGCCTTCAATAGTGTGGGGAATTCGTTGATGGTCAATCCCCAGTTACCCTCTGGTAAACCATCTATGTTTATTTGCGGAAACGATGACGCTGCCAAGCGAGTGGTGGCTGAAATCCTTGATCAGTTTGGGTGGGAAGCTCTTGATTTTGGTAAAGTAGAATCAGCACGCGCCATTGAACCTCTGTGCATGTTGTGGTGTATTCCTGGTTTCCTCCGGAGTGAATGGAACCACGCGTTTAAATTGGTACGTTCGTAGAACACAGGATGACTAAGGCGAGATTTGCATTAGTAACAGGCGCCAATCGCGGCATTGGAAACGAGATCGCCCGGCAGTTGATTGACAAAGGTTTTGTTGTTTTTGTCACATCACGTGATGTTGACAAAGCAAGGGAAGCAGTAAAATCTCTAGGTGATTCAGCTATTGCACTTGAACTGGATGTGGCGAATGAGACATCCGTAAAAAATGCTGCCGAAAAAGTATCTGGGCATACTAGTTATTTGGACGTTCTGGTTAACAACGCTGGAATTATGTTTGAAGACCGCATGCTTGATTTTGACATTGGCAATATCAACAAAGTAATGCAGACCAATTTCATAGGGCCTATCGTCACCAGCAAATACCTCCTTCCACTTCTGAAAAAGAGTGCCAACGGAAAAATCATCAACATTTCGAGCGAGATGGGAGAACTCGCTTCGCTGGAATATGGTGGGTACGCCTCTTATCGACTGAGTAAAACTGCGCTCAATGCTTTCACTATTTTGTTAGGATCGGAGCTAAAGGCGACTTCCGTCAAAGTGTTTTCCGTCTGTCCCGGTTGGGTCAAAACTGAAATGGGAGGAAGTGGGGCAACTCTTCCTGTGGAGAAAGGAGCAGACACAGCCGTGTGGCTCGCCACTGAAAATAAGGGTGTGAGTGGCCGGTTCTATAGTGAAAGAAAAGAAATCGATTGGTGATTTGTTTCCAGTTCACCAGTTACCCCTGACAATAAAATAAACAACTCACGGACAAGGCTCAGTTGTCCAAAATTTTACGGCCCCGGTTTCCTTTCTGATCAGGCTACAGCGCGATCCTTCCTTCTTTTCTCGTCAAGCGAGAACTTTCCAGCTCCAAAGATCATGAACACGATCAATCCAATTAAAACAATCAGGGAGACTTCAAGCTCCATATGACTGCCAATGGAAAGAAAGCCCTTTGGGTAGTTGACAAAAATCACCGCTCCGATAAGTACGGGCAGTTGGATGGCACTTGCGATCCGAGTGTACAGCCCTACTACGATCAATGGTCCGCCAAGCGCATGGGCGAAAATAACATAGTGTGCCAGAGCCGCTCCACTAAACATCATACCCATACCTTCTGTGGTAATTTTCAAGGATTCGATGTTGAACATAAACTCGAATCCCTTGAAAGTGATGAAAATGCCCAGAACAATTCTGAAAATATCCAGCCAACCTGGCCGGTGAGAGTTTCCCCAACCCTCAATCTTGGTTACTACACTCATATATTAAGGAGTTTGGTACTAACAAAGTTTACCAAAAAATCAACTGATTATCAATAGGATAGCGTTCTGAATACCCGTCAGCAGCTATGAATACACTTAATTGCCCTTTGCGTTATGGAAATTTTATCCTCCAAAGCCAAAAAATGGACATTATTAACGATTTCATTACGCGACTACTATATGGTCAATCCATTTGGGCCTTTTCTTTGGGTAAATGCGGATTTTTGAATTAATCTCTCGGCAGGGCCAAGGATAACACTTCCAGTTTAGTGGAAGTTGAGGGCAGCAAGTAAGAGGCGCTCAAACGTTTATCGATAGAATGATAGGTTAAGCGACCCATATGGTGGTTCGTGTCGAAGTGTTATAAAGAGTATTAGCTGAAATATATGTTTGTTTTCCTCATTGATAGCGAATACTGAAACTAAACCGATTAGATGATGAAGATTGTAACAGGCCTCGCCCTCATCCTGACCACCACTCTGGTTGCTGTAGCTCAACCCGCAGCTGAACAGGCGCTTGAAAAGGACTCAAAAACACTTAGCCAGCGGTATATGCTGATGAAAGAAAAGTCGGAAACATTCAATGAATACAAAGTAATTAAGGAGTATATATTGGATGGAATGTGGAAAATAACCCGGGATTCAATTTCTGCCCTTGATGGTAAAGTGATGGAGGCGCGAGATGAGGCTAGTCGCTTGCAGCAAGAATTGAACACCGCACTTGCAGCTGTGAAACATAAGGAGGAGTCGATGGCCGATGTGGAGTTTGCCAGTACTCACATCTCTGTATTGGGAATTGATTTTACCAAGAATTTCTTTGTTGGACTTGTTGGTGCAATTTTCCTGGGCCTGCTTTTATTGTTGGGATTGGCCACCGGCCGATTGAAAATGATGTACCAGTCCTTAAAAGACAAGATCGATGCCGAGAACCTTGTTAGCTCCGAATTCGAAAACTATAAACGCAAAGCGCTTGAAAAGCAAATGCGCCTCTCAAGAGAACTTCAGGATGAACGCAACAAGCTTGCAGAATTGAAAAGCGCTTAGAAGACTCCTGTCACAATAATAATCTTATCAAAGGTCGGTCCCCCCGACCTTTTTTTGGCTCATTTTGTCGCCATCCACCCGAGTAGATTACCTAATTTTAATGGGCAGGGTGTAACCATTTCCGATCACCGCGGTTTCCCTGCCTGAACGATATCCTGATTTGGAACAGCTTTCCGACAATGCATTGATGATCAAAGTTCGGGATGGTGACCTGGGAAAGCTGGGCTTGCTATTCGAGCGCTATAAAAAGCCTTTGTTTGGCTTTTTTGTGGGTATGAATAAGGACCAGGAACTGAGTGAAGACTTGATCCAGAACACTTTCTATAGGGTGCTCAAATACCGCCATCTTTTTCGTGGGGATGGCGACTTCAGAACGTGGTTGTTTCATATCGCACGAAATGTGAGACACGACCAGTTTCGAAAGGAGAAGATCAAAGTAAAGGACTCGGTGGAAAATTGGGAGCACAAACTGGGGCACTCTGAAAACCGGTTCGAGCAAATTCAAAATGATGAGGAACACATGATGTTGAATTTGGCCCTGGAAAAACTCCCACCAGAAAAAAGAGAAGTAATTCTGCTTAGCAAGTACGAGGAGAGAAAGTATAAAGAAATAGGGGAGATGCTTGGATGTAGTGAGGGCGCGGTGAAAGTGAAGGTCTTCCGCGCCTTGCAAGAACTAAAAATGGTTTATGAACAGCTAGAAAAACAAATGTGATATGGAACAGAGCAGAGCGAATGAATTGGTGACAAAGTACAATGAAGGTTCGATTGATTCCGTTGAACTTTCAGAGTTAGAACGTTTGATTGAGGACGGAGTGGTTCCCCTTACCGCATTGGTTCAGTTAACTCGGTTGGAACAGGATGTTTTTCGAATCACCGACCCTCAGCCTTCAATGGAGCTTGACAATAGATTTTACAAGATGTTGGCGGATGAGTCCAGGCAATCTGGTAAATCATTTCTTAAGATCAATTTTGCACTTGCCAATGATTGGTTTCCCAAATTGGCCCTTGCCGCTACATTATTGATTGCAGGCTTTGTCGGGGGATACGTTGTTAATAAGCCCTCAGAAACGAACGATGTTTCTTCACTAACTCAGGAAGTTAGTGATCTGAAAGAGATGGTAATGCTTTCTCTTCTGGAAAAGGAGTCGGCTACAGACAGGTTACGTGCGGTAAGTCTCACCAGCGAGATGGATAATGCCAGTCGGAAGGTGACTCAAGCTTTGATTCAAACACTGAATCATGATGGAAATGTTAACGTGAGGCTTGCAGCACTAGATGCTCTTCGTCCCTATGCAAGAGACAGTGGCGTGAGAGAAGAATTAGTCAAGTCCATAGCCAATCAAAACTCACCTTTAGTACAGGTAGCACTTGCCGATCTAATGGTGGAATTACAAGAAAAGAAGTCGGTTAAAGAACTTGAAAAACTGCTGAATGATAAACGCACTCCCAAAGAAGTGAAGGATCGAATTCAGGAGAGTATTCAAACAATAATTTGATAAACATGAAAAAAATATTATTCATGATTTTGATGTGCAGTATTGGACTGCCATCGATAGCACAGCAATTCAAAGAAACAATTAAGAAGGAATTGCAATTCGAAAAGAAGGGAAAAAACAACGCCCTGATGATTGCCAATATCAATGGTCATGTAAATGTAGAAGGATACGATGGCGATAAAATATTGGTGACAGTGGATAAAGAGATTGTAGCAAAGTCGGGTGAACGATTGGAGAAAGGGAAAGAAGAGATTCAGCTGGGTGTGATTGATCTGGTGGATACACTCATTGTGTATGTGAAAATACCTTGCAGTGATTTTGGTCGAAGAAACCAACGTTATCACCGCAACAAAAGAGACGGCAAAGGATGGAATTATAACTGGTCGTCCTGGGGCAATGATTGCAAAGAAGAGTATCGTTATCTGATGAATTTTACAGTGAAAGTACCATCTCATATCAATTTAGCGGTAAGCACAATTAACGATGGTGACATTTCCGTTCATAACGTGAAAGGCGCAGTGTATGCAGACAATATCAATGGTAGCGTGAAGCTCACAAGTATCGCTGGTGCTACCAGCGCATCGACCATTAACGGAGATGTTGACCTTGAGTATGACGCAAACCCAGTAACGCCTTGCAGTTATTACTCATTGAATGGTGACATCAATGCCAATTTTAAAAAAGGACTGGGTGCTAGTGTCAGCTTCGAAAGTTTCAATGGCGACTTGTTTACCAATATTGATAGAATTGAGTCTCTGCCGGTGCAAATCGAAAAGAAGCCAAGGAAAGAGGGCATAGAGTATAAGCTGACGGGCAATCGGTTTAAAGTGGGTAACGGAGGTATCAAACTCGATTTTGAAACATTTAATGGAAACGTTTATCTCAAGGAGATATAATATAAATGACAATGAAAAATTTTAATAAGATATTAATGATAGGCGTGATGGTGCTGTGGTTCACAGCAACTGCGATGGCGCAACAGACTGGGGAATTTCCGGTACCACTATCTGATCCAACGAAGCGAGGTTCACTCTACGCAAAATTAAATACCGGTTCCATCACTGTTAAGGGAGCTGCTCGAAAGGATGTGCTCGTAAAATATTCTCAACGGCCCGAACGCAAGCATGATCGTGATGATGACAACGAAGATTGTGAAGATTGTGATGAAAAAAAGAAAGACATGGGTGGATTGAGAAGAATCAGCGGTGGAACGATGGATTTGGAGGTAAGTGAAAGTAATAATAATGTGCGGGTGACTTCGGAATCATGGAGCAATGCGGTTGATCTTGTGATAGAGGTGCCCAATGGAATGGATATGAAAGTGAAAGCTTATAATGATGGTGATATTATTATTAGTGACATTGAAGGGGCCATTGAAATAACAAACTACAATGGAGAGATCACAGCCCGTGGGATTTCAGGATCTGTCGTGGCATCGACATACAATGGTGACATCAAGGTCGGATTTAACAAGGTCATTGAGGGTACACCGATGTCATTTTCAACATACAACGGTGATATTGACCTCACCTTTCCGTCAACGTTGAAGGCAACTTTGAAGATGAAAACCGAGCAAGGTGAAATCTATTCGGGTTTTGAAATGAATTTGATCAAAACCGGACCCGTGCAAAAAAAGGAAACCAAGTCGGGTAATTTTAAGGTGGTGATAGACGATTGGGTAAAGGGAGATATTAACGGAGGCGGCCCAGAGTTCACCATGAAGAATTATAACGGAGATATCTTGATTCGAAAGAAATAGGTCACCAATCACCCACATTGGAGTAGCAACCTCAAATTTGAGGTTGCTTTTTTTATTATCCCTACACGGTTTGTCATGTTAAATGCCATTTGTGAAATCCACATGAATGGTTTTTGAGTTATTGCTCTAAAAACATAATGCGTATGAAGTTAGTGATTAGCCTTTTCTGTTTTTTGTTTTCAATTATGCTACACGCTCAGAATAATAAAGAAGAATGGTTTGGCTTCTGGGTGGGTAAATGGGAAGTCAGCTGGGATGAGGGCGATGGAAAGGTCGGATCAGGCACTAATCATGTTGTAAGGATTCTAGACGGAAAGGTAATTCAGGAGAATTTTTCGGTGAGTTCAGGCGCAAATAAAGGATACCTCGGGACGAGCCTTAGCGTTTACAATCCTG